>JAYEOD010000540.1:0-7426 GCA_034722575.1 Bacteroidota bacterium
ATCAATCAATCTGAAATAATCACTATTTTTGCAGCGATGGACAAAATTAACATACAAAACAGAAAAGCGCGTCACGAATATTATCTCGAAACAGAATATGTTTGCGGTATTTCATTATTAGGAACGGAAATAAAATCGATACGAGAAGGGAAAGCCGGCTTAAAAGAGGCTTATTGTTACTTTAAAAATGGAGAACTTTTTATTAAAGCAATGCATATTGCCGAATATAAATACGGTTCAAGCAACAATCACGAGCCAAAGCGAGACAGAAAACTCCTGCTTAAAAGAAGAGAATTAACCAAGTTATCGAATAGCGTAAAAACAAAAGGATATTCCATTATACCTGTACGTTTATTTATTAACGCAAATGGATTAGCTAAACTAGTAGTTGCACTAGCAAAAGGCAAACAGCTTCACGATAAACGAAACACCCTAAAAGAGCAAGATTTAAAAAGACAAATCAGAGATATATAATATTTTACACAAATTGGTATGGGTGGTGTATCAACTCTCCTATACTTTGTATGTAATACCAATTGAATTTCAAAATGGCCGACATAAATTCAAAATATTTTTCTGTTTTACAATCTTCAAATTTTAAGCATAGTAATGGCTACGGTTCAAATTTTAAGTGCGGTAAAACCGGAAAAGATGAAAGATTTATCGGATATTTTGATGTTCAATTGGTATAATACTTGACGAAGATAACAACAGAATGACAGTATTAAAAGGCTATATGAAAAAACAAGATCTTTTACCTGTTTTAGATTTCTTAGGAAACGATCATTATGAAACTCAGAAATGGGAAGAATATCTAAAACATCAATAAAAGGATGATTATTAAATAACACCAAATCACATCCTGCAATAAAATACTTTAAGATAATAAATAAAATAAAAACGCTCAATAAAAATATTGAGCGTTTTTTAGGGTGAAAGATGGGTCTCGAACCCACGACCTCCGGAACCACAATCCGGCGCTCTAACCAACTGAGCTACATTCACCATTTCTGTTTGCGGTTGCAAATATAGAACAAAAAAAGTCATCTCAAAATAAAAAAAACAACTTAATTAAAATAACTCTGTAGTGCTCTAATAATCAGCAATAAATTATTTTCTAGGTAATCCATATTCATAGTTTTGACACCTCTGATCCTTGCCCCCTCTACAATTCCCTTTAGAAATATTCATCTTTAAAGAGAAATAAAAGTCCATTCCGTTAAAATCTTTCATCCCCATAAGATACCCTATATTCTCTGTACCAACAGTAAAAACACCTAAGCGAGCAGACAATCCCACTCTAGGATGCTGATAATCATATAGCGACAAAGGTATTTGCACCTCAAACAATGACGTTTCAAAACGTGGCGTAACAGCTACCACCGAATTTCGATGTGGTGCAATATAATTTGTTGAAATTCCTTGCAACAACAGTCCATTAATATACCACGAACCAAAATAATGATAATCGAATTGTATGCTTAACGCAGATGGCAGCGCAACTTTATACGACGTAACATTGGTATTTGAAGCATCAGAATCGCCATTATACAACTTTGAACTAATACGCCGCATCATATCATTTACATTATCAAAATCCTCATCATCAATTCCCTCCCAATAAGAATCAACATCTTTATAAGAGTGTACTTGTGCATTTTTATCAAAATTAATATACCCAACATCTAATAATGCTACGCCAAATTTAAATTTATAGCGAATATTAGGCTGACGACAGAAACGCAAAAAACGATTATATCTTTTTTGAATTTTTTCTGTTTGGGTATATGTAAATCCTATATCGAAACCTAACCCCTTTCCTTTAAACAACCCACTTCCGTCAGGATAATTATTATTATCATAATTCACCGGCATCGAAAATCCAACTTCCCCATTCATATTACGTATATCAACAGTACTATCATTAGGAACAACATAATCCATATTATCAAAATGGGCATAAAACGAAGAGTGCCCTAACAAATACTTTAACGATATGCCTACATCAACTCTATCATAATACCGCGAATAGAGATTATAACTATACACAGCACCAATTTCTGCCCAATTAAGCACACTAATATCTAAATCTTTATTTTCAATAAAATTAATATTGTGCAATGGTTCAAAATCCAACCCTTCGTAGGCAAACTTAGCTATCTCGTAATGAATATTTTTTCCTGAAATAACAGAACGTACCCCGGTTTGAATTCCAAAAGTATGCTTCCCATACATCAACATTGCCGAGGGGCCAATAATTCGTGTATTCAAATTCAGATCTCTTACTTCTGTATCGTTATACTCCTCTACATATCTATCATTATCATACTCATCAACAAACGTCTTAAACTCCATATTTTTAGATAAAAAAGAGCTTAGAGCATAATCCTCATTTCGCAAAAACACAGCATTATTAAAAACAAATACTCCACCCCCAACAATATTCACATCAAAATAATACCTTGATCCGGATACAGCAGAAGGATTAATTAAAGCACTGTTTATACCCGAATAATTACCTGTACTCAAGCCAATACGTTCCTGTCCATAAGCAATTACAGTAATAAAAAAAACTACTACTAATAATATAATCTTATACATCTACCCCTAGTTTAAAATCCCTATCAATTTTAGCCTCCTCATACTCCTCAACATCACTAAACGAAAATAGAATAGAGATGTTGTATTATTTTGGCATTTCAACACTAAAAACTTTTATATCTTCGCATCTTAATAATAATAATAATAAACAGCTATGAAATCAGCATCCCTTTGGATTTTCACATTTATATTTACTGTTAGTATTGCCATATATCAAAAAACAACAGGCCCAACATATCCTATAAAAGGAGAAAAACAATTCCAAGCAAAAGTTATTAAATACAAACTACCTCGCTCTCACGGTGGTGAAGGCAATGCAAAAATAGCTATTCCAGCACTAAGACACAATGTTACCGGAAAAGTTCTTTATAAACACTATAAAAGTTCCGAAGAGCTAACCACTATAAAAATGAATTTAATCGAAGGAGAATTAGTAGCCGAGCTACCACATCAACCACCGGCAGGGAAATTGGAATATGATGTAATTCTCTCTTCCAACAACAAACAGATAAAACTTAACGACAAAAAAGTAGTGATACGTTTTAAAGGCGGTGTGCCTTTAACTATATTAATACCACATATTCTTCTTATGTTCACCGCTATGCTAATGTCAACCAGAACAGGATTAGAGGTTATTTTTAAGGGTTCAAAAGGATATACATTCTCTTTAATAACGCTAATAACACTTTTTTTTGGTGGTTTAATACTCGGCCCTATAGTTCAAAATTATGCTTTTGGAGCATACTGGACAGGCTGGCCTTTTGGTGGAGACTGGACTGATAACAAAACACTGTTTGCCTTTATTTTTTGGCTGATAGCATATTTCAGACTGCGAAAAGACAGGAAAAACACTACATGGGCAATTATTGCAACAGTAGTATTATTAGCTGTTTATTTAATTCCTCACAGTACCGGAGGCTCTGAGCTAAATCACGAAACCGGAAAAATAGAGACAGGGATTAAGAAATAAGGTTGAGGTTGAGGTTGAGGTTTTCCCTTCGCTTTCGCCTCGGAGGATAAAGAGGTTGAGGATTAGTTATTGGTGGGGTCTTTTGGATAATTAATCCACTCCTTGTAGTTACCGCTAAGTTGTTTTAAAGAATACTCCCACATATTTTCCGGTTCAACATCAATTACAGTATCAATTTTTTTATCCGAAACCACCCACGAATTGTGTTTTAACTCGTCGTCAAGTTGATTTTTAGTCCACCCTGAATAACCTAAAAAAAATCTGATATCCTTTTCTTTAATCTCTCCTTTTTTTATCATCTCCTTTACTTGACCTACATCACCTCCCCATGCAATATCATTATGAATAATAACGCTTCCCCTAATTTTTCTCCCTAAACGATGAATAAAAAACAGTGCATCACTACGCACCGGACCACCGAGAAATATTTTAGATTTTATTCCATGAAATCCATCAACAATATCACACACAAAAGACTCTACGGGTTTATTCAATATAATACCAAAAGAACCATCACTACTATGATCAACCATCAAAACAACAGAACGTTGAAAATACATATCACTTAAAAAAGGTTCTGAAATCAATATTCTTCCTACTGCCGGTTTTAACATTTTGACTTGCATTATTTTATTATCTATTTTGTTGCCTATAACAAATATAATGAAAAAATTAATCAATCGCCAAACAGAATTTCGTATGAGAATAATTTTATACTTTACAGGGATAAAATTATCAGCAGTAAAACAATTCACTCAATAATTATTGTTTTCTTTGTATTAGATTTACGTTAACAGACAGGCTTTATAAAATTTATATTTGTGAAAAATAACAACAATATACTATACAACAAATTACGGGAAGGAAATCCTTTTTTTGTTTACGAATCTTTTTTTGTAAAAAAAAATAAATATGACATTACAATAACATTTCACTTTAATCTTTCCGACAAGTACTATTTTAACCCTAGTCTGAAATTTAACTCCGGCAATTTCTTTAACAGCGACTCTATTTCTGATGAATCGCTAAATACACTGGCATTCCACTTAGGAATGATAGAATTAATAAGTTACTGGAAAGCTGCTTGTTCGCCAACCCTAATAATAAAGCCATATAAACTAAATAGCGAACAAACATTATGGTGGAAAAATCTCTATTTTCATGGATTGGGGGAGTTTTTTTATACAAATAGCCTTTCACCTTCGGTTGAGGACTTTATTACAATAGTATGTAAATCGGAAAAAAGCTTTGCTCCTGTCTCTTCAACATCCGTAAAGGAAAAAATAATTGTTCCTATTGGAGGCGGAAAAGACTCTGCCGTAACATTAGAACTGCTAAAAAAATCGGGAAAAGAAATTATTCCTTTCGCCTTAAATCCACGCAAAGCAATAACCAACACAATAGAATCTGCAAAAATATCACTACAAAACTTAATGGTGGTAGAGCGAAAATTCGACACAAAACTACTCGAATTAAATGCTAAAGGATTTTTAAACGGTCACACTCCTTTTTCGGCACTTTTAGCCTTTACAACACTAACTGCGGCATTTTTAATAGGAGCAAAACACATTGCGTTATCGAATGAAGCCAGTGCAAACGAAGCCACTATTCCGGGAACAAAAATCAATCATCAATACTCTAAATCGTACGAATTTGAGAATGATTTTAGAAGTTACTACACAAAATATATCAGCGCCAACTTCAACTATTTCAGTTTTCTGCGCCCGTTAAACGAGTTACAGATTGGAGCTCTTTTTTCTAAACTAACGAATCATCATTATACTTTTCGCAGTTGTAACATAGGAAGCAAAACCGATTCGTGGTGCGGAAAATGCTCAAAATGTCTATTTACAAATATTATTCTCTCGCCATTTTTAAGTCGCGAAAAGCTCTTTAAAATCTTTGGAAAAGAGATTCTTGATGAGCAAGAACTTATAGAAGACTTTTACAAATTAACAGGAATAGCAAACGAAAAACCTTTTGAATGTGTAGGAACTATCGACGATGTTAACGCAGCGCTGCAAATGACATCGGAGAGAGAGATGAAAACAACACCTCTCCTATTACAAAAATTCAAAAACAGTGACATTACTATCGATAATGCACAGAAGTTATTATCTTCGTTTAACGAAGAGCATTTCCTTAATAAAGAGCTATTTACAATTCTAAAAACAGAACTTGATGATTTCACTTCTTAAAGAAAAATTAAAAAATAGATCGATAGTTATTTTAGGATTTGGAAGAGAGGGACGATCTACTTTTTGCTTTTTAAAAAAACATCTGCCACAGCAAAAACTAATTATAGCCGATAAAAACAATAATGCTTTCGCAGATATTATTACAGAAGCTAATATTAAATTTTATTCGGGAGAAAACTATTTAGAGGCGTGCAATAGTGGCGATTTAATAATAAAATCTCCGGGAATAAAACTAAGTCAAAAGTGGGATAATGCGGAAATCACATCTCAAACAGATCTGTTTTTACAATACTTTCATCAACAAACGATTGGTATTACAGGCACAAAAGGCAAAAGCACTACATCGTCGCTAATATTTCATATTATAAAACAGCAAACCGATAATGTAATATTAGTTGGTAATATTGGTGCTCCGGCATTTGATTTTATCGATAAAATCGACAAAAAAACCAAGATAGTATTCGAGCTTTCTGCACATCAATTACAATTTATCCATAAAGCACCACATATTGCTATTATTCTAAATCTTTTTGAAGAACATCTTGATTATTTCGATAATAAAGGCAATTACTTTAACTCTAAATTAAATATTCACAAATTTCAGGATAACAACGGACATCTTATTATAAACACGCAACCCGAAACAAATGGAGCCATAAAAGAGAGCTCGTTTAATTGCAAAAACAGATGGGAATTCTCTTTCGACAAACATCCCGGCAACGGAGCTTGGAGCGATGAAAAAAATATTTTTTTTAATAAACAGGGAGAACTAACAACATTCTCGTTAACAAACATAATACTAAAAGGGAAGCACAATATTTTGAATATTATGGCTGCAATTACAGCAGCTAAAATCATTAATATTCCCGATAACAGAATAACAGAGGGGATAAATACTTTTGTAGGGCTGCCTCACAGACTGGAGTTAGCGGGGATTTATAATGGAATTACTTATTACAATGATTCTATATCGACCATTCCCGAAACCACAATTGAAGCGTTAAAAACACTAAAAGAGACATACACATTAATATTAGGAGGTTTCGACAGAAATATCGATTATAAAATATTATACACTTTTCTAAAATCCTCGTCGGTAAAAGAGATTTTATTTACCGGTCCGGCAGGAAAAAGGATGCAAAAAGAGTACCGCTCTCAGCAACCAAAAAATCAAAACAGTTATTTTTTCGATGACTTTGTTCAATTAATCTCAAAAGCAAAAACCATTACAAAACAAAACACGATATGCCTACTATCGCCGGCAGCATCGAGTTATAATGCGTTTAAAAACTTTGAAGAACGCGGTAAAACGTTTAATACGTTGATTAAAATATAATGGTTACCACAGATTTATATTTCATCCGTTTATTTTTTGTTTTTAATTGGTCGGATGGAAGTCGCCATTATAATCATTCTCGTGTGTGTTAAAGATTTTAGTATGGCTCGTTTCATCCGTTTATAATTTGTTTACCCTGATACCAGTGCATTAAGATTTCTATTTAACATAATGTTTTCTTTGTCGATTTGTTTATTCATTCAATTTTTCATTCGCCATTCGTAATTCGTAATTCGTAATTCGCCATTCGTAATTCGTAATTAATTCAGTTTTTCTTTGTTTTTTTCAAAAACATTGTCCCTTTTTCTTGATAAAAAGGGA
>JAYEOD010000541.1:0-7425 GCA_034722575.1 Bacteroidota bacterium
AAAAACAGAAGGCGAATCGAAGAATTATATTCTTATTACTGATGATAAATTTTATGATGCGGCAAAAAATTTGGCTACATGGAAACGTCAATTGGGATATAGCGTAGAGCTGATTTCGTCGGATAGCTGGACTGCCGCAAAGGTGAAAGATACTATACACACACTATACCAACAATGGACTCCACGACCGGATTATTTTGTGATTTTGGGCGACCATGATTTTGTGCCGGGAGAAATTCATTACTCACCGGATGACAAAGCATTTTCCTCTGATCTGTATTTTGCTTGTATGAATGGTGGCTCAGATTATTTTCCGGATATGGCACATGGCAGAATCTCTGTCTCCTCGCCCGAAGAGGCTATTTCTGTGGTAAATAAAATAATAAAATACGAAGCTCTTCCGGTTGATGATGAAGCGTTTTATAAAAATGGCGTGAATTGCGCACAGTTTCAGGATGATGAGTTGGATGGCTACGCCACTCGTCGTTTTGCCCATACCAGCGAAGATATTCGCGATTATGTTTTGCTACAGGAACAGGAGTATGATATACAACGTATTTATTATACTAATAATAATATTACGCCAACAAATTTTAACAATGGATGGTACTCTAGTGGAGAACCCATTAAAGATGAGTTATTAAAATCGAACGGATTTCAGTGGAATGGTGGTCAATGGGATATTGCTTCGGCAATTAACCAAGGAAAATTTTATGTCTTTCATCGCGACCATGGATATGCGGGTGGCTCGGGATGGGCACATCCTTATTTTGTAAATTCGTCGATAGATAATCTCTCTAACGGCAATAAAACACCGGTAGTATTTAGCATAAATTGCCATACAGGTGAGTTTAAGCTAAACGAATGTTTCTCTGAAAAACTCTTGAGATATGAAAACGGTGGTGCTGTAGGGGTTTTTGCTGCGTCCTACTATAGCTATAGTGGTTTTAACGACGGACTGAGCTGTGGATTTATCGATGCTATTTATCCTAATCCGGGATTAATACCCTCTTTTGGCGAAGGCGGAATTTCGTATCCTAATATTACACCGCACGAGCAAATTCTTACTATGGGCAATGTGCTAAACCAAGGACTTATCAGAATGGGCGAAACATGGGGATTATCGCGATATACTAATGAGCTGTTTCATTATTTTGGCGACCCTGCTATGAAATTGTGGATTCAGAAACCCGAAGAGATATTTGCCAATAATCAGGATACTGTTTTTTATGAAACGCAGTCGTCAATAGAAATTTCTGATGCAACTTGCGTTGATGCGATTGCAACACTGGTTAATAACAACAAAATTCTTGACATAATAAATCTGGAAAACGGAGCCGGAACACTCAATTCCAGCTCTATTATTGGCGATAAGCTTATTATTACTATCTCGAAAGAGGGATACAAACCTTATATTGACACTATTTTTGTGGCAGGAAAACCTATGGCGCAATTCAGTGTTTCGGATACAGTTTCGTGTGATGGAGAGATAAATTTCACTAATTCATCAATTTATCATCCCAATTCATACACATGGCACTTTGGCGATGACGAAATTAGTAATGAGATAAATCCTACTCACTTTTATCAACAAAATGGTACTTTTCAGGTCTCTTTAATTACAAAAAATGATTTTGGCGCAGATACAGCAGTTTTCTCCTCTTTAATTAATATTAACAGACCTATACAACCAATTGTATTTTCGGATACCGTTTGCGTACAAGGCGAAGTACGACTGTATAATACCGACGGTTTTATGTGTAAATGGTACGACAAAGAGAGTGGTGAGTTGCTGAGTTTTGGAAATGAATTTACCACCCCTGTTTTAACCAACAGTAAAGAGTATCAGGTAGAGAGCGTGATGAAAAAAGTTTCTAATACAGGAAAAATTGAAGCTGATGGAGAACATGAATTCTCTAACCAGTTTGGCGGATTACTGTTTGATGTATATCAAAATTTTACTCTAAAATCGGTAAAAGTGTTTACAAAAGATTCTGCTATTAGAGTTATTCAATTGCGTGATGCAGACTATAATGTTATTATTTCCGATACAATAACTGTTGATAAAGGAGAGCAGCGTATTGAATTAAATTGGCAAATAGAGCCGTATAATGGCTATAAACTCATTGCAACAGATGTTACAAATATGACAGTTCATTCAACAGGAATAAATTACCCATACAATGTGGATGACGTATTAAGCATTTTTGGAAGTACTTTCGTTCCCAATCCTACCTCAAAATACTATTTTTTCTACGATTGGGAAGTGGAGAGTTTTTCTTGTTTTAGCACACGAGTTGATGTATTGGCAAAAGTAGAGAACTCCCCTACCGCCGATTTTGATGTAACAGTCCTTGACCCAAATATTACTGTGCAAAATAATTCTGCTAATGGAGCTAATTATTATTGGGATTTTGGTGATGAAAATTATTCTTCGCAAGAAAATCCTGAGCATGTTTATAATGAAGATGGTGAATATACTATCCAATTAATAGTAAAAAACGCTTGTGCCAGCGATACCACAACAAAACAAATAGAGATTAAAACCAGTGGGTTTTCATCATTAAAAAACAGTCTGAAAATTTATCCGAATCCTGCAAAAACAAATCTATTTGTGGTAGTTCCTACAAATATTGTTAATGGAACAATAGAGATAAAAGATATAACAGGGCGAACAGTTCTTAAAACAGGAATAAAAAACAAAAAGACAGAAATAAATATCCGTAACCTGGTAGCGGGAAATTACTTCATCACTCTGGTTACTGAAAAATATAAGATTACAAGGAAGTTGGTGGTTATTGTATAAAGATTTTTATTTTGTGATGCTCCTTTTAATTTTTTACACCAAATACGTGTTATATCAATTAATTAACCCCAAACCGAAGTTTAAGAAAAATCCTATCTACGGTTTGGGGATACTTTCACTTTACAATTAATAAAATATTTATAATCAATTATCGTACAAGCTTTTTATACTTTAAACGAGTAGGAACAATTTCGCCACCAACACGTTTTCTGTGATTCTCTTCATATTCGCTATACGATCCTTCGAAGAAATATACCGACGAATCGCCTTCAAAGGCTAATATGTGAGTACATATTCTATCTAAAAACCATCTGTCGTGCGATATTACTACGGCACATCCGGCAAAACTTTCTATACCCTCTTCCAAAGCACGAAGAGTATTTATATCGATGTCGTTAGTAGGCTCATCAAGTAATAATACATTGGCTTCTGTTTTAAGAGTCATAGCAAGATGCAAGCGATTTCTTTCACCACCCGAAAGCACGCCGACTTTCTTTTGTTGATCCGATCCACCAAAATTAAATCTGCTAACATAAGCTCTTGAATTTATTGATTTTCCACCTACTTCCATTACATCGTTTCCACCGCTAATTACTTCGTAAACGGTTTTCTCCGGATCTATTTCGGCATGAGCCTGATCAACATATCCAATTTTAACTGTTTCACCAATTTTAAAATCGCCCGAATTAGGAGTCTCTTCTCCCATTATCATTCTAAAAAGGGTAGTTTTACCGGCACCATTAGGGCCAATAACACCAACAATACCAGCTTGCGGCAGGTTGAAATTCAAATTCTCGTATAGCAATCTGTCGTCATATCCTTTCGATACATTAACAGATTCAATTACGTTTGTTCCTAAACGCGGGCCGTTAGGAATAGGAATTTCTACTTTAGCTTCCTTCTCCTTAATGCCTTCTGCCATCATGTTTTCGTAATTGTTTAAACGCGCTTTGCCTTTGCTTTGGCGCCCTTTAGGACCTTTACGAACCCATTCCAACTCATTTTTTAATGCTTTCTGACGTTTTGTCTCCAGCTTCTCTTCTTGTGATAAACGTTTTAATTTCTGATCTAGCCACGACGAATAATTTCCTTCATAAGGAATTCCCTCACCGCGATCGAGCTCAAGAATCCATCCGGCAACGTTATCTAAGAAATAACGGTCGTGGGTTACTGCAATAATAGTTCCTTTATACTGTTGTAGATGTTGTTCTAACCACTGAACCGATTCTGCATCTAAGTGGTTGGTAGGCTCATCCAAAAGCAAAATATCCGGTTGCTGTAGCAATAAGCGACACAGAGCAACACGACGACGCTCGCCACCTGATAGATGTTTTATAGAAGAGTCGCCCGGAGGAGTGCGCAAAGCATCCATTGCCAGATTTAATTTTGAGTCTAAATCCCAAGCATCCATTTGGTCAATTTTATCTTGAACCTTACCCTGACGCTCAATTAATGCATTCATCTTATCCGGATCGTTTAAAATCTCCTCATCCATAAATTTAGCATTAATCTCTTCGTATTCTGCTAATACGTCAACAGTCTCTTGCACACCTTCCTGCACAATCTCTTTTACTGTTTTGCTGTCGTCTAATGTTGGTTCCTGAGGCAGATATCCTATAGAATATCCCGGCGAAAATGCTACATCACCTTGATATCTGTCGTCGAGTCCCGCAATAATTTTTAACACAGTAGATTTACCCGATCCATTCAGTCCTAATACGCCAATTTTAGCGCCATAAAAAAATGAAAGATAAATGTTTTTTAAAATCTGTTTTCCTTGTGGAGTCTGTTTACAAACATCCACCATCGAAAAAATTATTTTTTTATCGTCTGCCATATCTATTATATATTTATTTCGTTTTTTAAAAGTTCTTATTTTTAAAGGAATATCCCTCTTCTAAATCTTACAACTCACCATTCCATTCGCCATAAAACTGCTCCAAAAATTGCTCCATATATTTATGACGCTCTAAAGCTATTTTCTTTCCGGATGCAGTATTCATTCGCTCTTTAAGAAGGAGAAGTTTTTCGTAAAAATGATTGATTGTAGGAGCGGTACTATTTTTATACTCCTCTTTTGTCATATTAAGATTAGGCATAATATCAGGGTTATATATCGCCATGTTTTTATATCCGCCGTAATTAAATGTTCTGGCAATGCCAATAGCACCAATGGCATCAAGTCTGTCAGCATCTTGTATTACATCAAGCTCGGGCGAAGTAAATTTTTGTCTCTCTTTACCTCCTTTAAAGGAGATATTATTGATAATATTTTCTATATGAATAATAATTTCTTTTTCAAGATGCAAGGAGGCTAAGAACTCTCGGGCTTTCTGCGCACCAATCTCTTCGTCGCCATTATTAAATTTCGAGTCGGCTATATCGTGAAGCAGTGCGCCTAATTCAACAATAAACATATCTACATCTTCTGTTTTGGCAATGTGTTTTGATGTATTCCACACTCTATAGATATGCCACCAATCGTGTCCACCTTCGGCATTAGCAAGTGTCTCTTTTACAAAACTTATTGTTTTATTTATTATTACCTCTTGGTTCATATAATATGCTCTAATAATTTTTGCATCACTTGAGTCGCTTTTCCTTGTAAAATATATCGGCGATGCTGTTAGTATAATTTTAAAGAATAGTATTTATTTCAATTATTTTTACTCTACTATTTTTTGCAAGATATGATATTTCGGAGGCGGGAATTATTTCGCCGGTAGTACCAATAAGCAGAAAATTATTCCACTAGCCATTTTCGCCACAAAAAGGGGGTATTCCGCTTTCTACAGAGATACCCGCTCCGGTAAATACAGTAACATGATTTGCTTTTTTTACTATATCGGCTGCCTTCTGTATCATAACGATACGTATTTAAAGTAATTTATTATTCGCTGTTATTTCTTTTTCTTTTTTATATTTTTCTTTATCTTCTTCTTTATTTTAAGTTTCTTTCTTTTTTTCTCATTTTCATTCTCTTCTACAATAAGAGCTTTCCAATCCCAACTTTGATCTTTAGTAAGCTCTATAGTCTCTTTGTAACTCGATTTATCGATATTCAAAACTTTAACCTCTTGACCAAGGAAAGATTCTATCTCTTCAAGAATTGGTTTTTCGTCGATGCTACAAAAAGCAATAGCCTTTCCTTTCTCTTTTCCTCTGCCCGTACGACCAACACGGTGTACATAATTCTCCGATTTTTCGGGTAGATCATAATTTACTACATACTCTACATTAGAGATATCAATACCACGTGCCGAAACATCGGTAGCAATAAGAACTTTTATAGCGCCTGTTCTAAAATCATCTAACACATCCGTTCTATCTTCCTGATCTTTACCTCCGTGGATAGTTTGCGATTCTATACCAACTCTTTTCATAGCCAGCATAACACGCTCGGCACGTACTTTAGTACGAACAAAAACAAGTATTTTACACTCAGGATTTTCGTTGATAAGACGCTCCAGAAAAAATCGTTTATCATCCATCTCTACAAAAGAGACATAATGGTCGATATTTTTTGCCACAGGATCTTTCGGAGAAATTTGAATACGTATCGGACTATCAACAAGCGAATACGACAGGTCTTTTATCAATTCGTTGATAGTAGCCGAAAAGAAAAGTGTTTGACGGTTTTTAGGAAGCTGTTTTGTTAACTGACGAATATCATGAATAAAACCCAAATCAAGCATATGGTCTGCTTCATCAAGCACAAGTATCTCCACTCTGTGAAGTCTGATATGTCCCTGACTAACTAAATCGAACAAACGTCCGGGAGTAGCAACAAGAATATCAGCGCCTTTTTCCAACATATCAATCTGAGGTTCTTGGTTTACACCACCAAAAATGCTTAATGTTTTTACACTGGTGTGATGCGCTATTTCGTTAAATACATCAGTAATTTGTGTTGCTAACTCGCGTGTAGGAACCATTACTATACACTTTATCCCATCGGGACGAGTGAATTTTTTTCTTTCGTAGAGTGTATCGATTATCGGAATAGCAAAGGCAGCGGTTTTACCTGTACCGGTTTGTGCTATTGCAAGAATATCTTGCCCTTTTAGTATAGCCGGAATACACTTAAACTGTATATCTGTAGGTCTTTTAAATCCCTTTTTTGCTAAACTTTTTTTTATCTCTTCCGAGATGCGATAATTCTCAAACTTCATACTAAATAATTCAAATGATAAATCAATACTGATTATTCTATTGTTTAATGCGTAAACATACTATTTTAACAGCTTGTAATAAATAAGTTATCAATAATCAACAAAAAAATAATTTTAACCCACAGCTCCTCGCATCTAGATAATAGAAATACGGCAACAAAGATACATTACTTTTTACGATTTACTTAGTAAGAATACGAAAAGCTATATGTCCTAATATTAGTATGGTATCTGTTATGTTATAAGCTAAATTTATGAAAAATAAAATGCTATTGCATTTGTGAAAAAAAAATGCTTCATTTGCATATAAATTAAATTATGATAAAACGAACATGATATTTATTAATCATAAATTTCACACACAAGAATGATTAAAATCAGACTATATATAAATTGGTGTTGGCGTGTTATTAACCTGTAGAGTTAGTGAGATGGTATAGCTATATA
>JAYEOD010000542.1:0-7404 GCA_034722575.1 Bacteroidota bacterium
TATTTTTATGTAAGCCTTGATTTTTCCGTCCCTTTTTATCAAGAAAAAGGGACAATGTTTTTGAAAAAAAACAAAGAAAAACTGAATTAATTACGAATTATGAATTACGAATGGCGAATGAAAAATTGAATGATTGAATGAATAAACAAATCGACAAAGAAAACATTGTGTTAAATAGAAATCTTAATGCACTGGTATCAGGGTAAACAAATTATAAACGATGAAACAAGCCATACTAAAATTTTTAATACACACGACAATGATTATAAAGGCGACTTCCATCCAACCGATAAAAAATAGAGTGGTAGATCAGGCTGTTACAATCATTGTTGTTTGAAAATTCGACATTTTTTTTGTCAAGTTAATTGATTAGTTGCACCACGTTGTTGATTAGCTTTCTGCCTTTTTTTGTTCCGTTTCGCTACGCTTCACTACACAAAAAAAGGCAGAAAGCTATGCGAAAAAATGACAACTTGTTTTAAATTTGTATAACTTTAAAAAACACAAAAATGAAACAAGTTTATCATTCTAACGCAACCACAAATATACGATTGCGTTCTGAAATTAACAAGAGTAACGAGCCAAATATTTTTTTGGCCAAGAAATTTGGTGTCTCTGAAAACACGATCAGCAAATGGAAAAACAGGGATATCTTTGAGGACAAAAGCTCAAGACCTGCTACTGTCCACTATTCACTGAGCGGGCTTGAGATGCTTATCGCCGTGGAACTGAGGATGCTTACATGGTGGGCATTGGATGAAATTACGGAAGCTATAAATATTGATGAGCCTGAAAAAATCAGGAGCGCAGTTTACAGGACTTTCGTCAGGGAGGGCATAAACAAGGTACCCCAGAAAGAAAAAGATAAAGCGAAAAAATTTAAGGAGTATGAACCCGGGTATTTGCACATCGATGTAACTTACCTGCCAAAAATAAACGGCATAAAATATTATCTATTCGTAGCTATTGACAGGGCGTCCAGAACATTATATTATAAGGTATATGAGGCTAAAACAAGTGCCAATGCAGAGGATTTTGCAAATGATTGTTTGGACTTTTTCCCTTTCCCTATTACTCATATATTAACTGATAATGGTCTGGAATTCACAAACAGGCTGATAAAATCAAAAAAAGGTGAGTACTGTAAAAAACCAAGTAAACTGGACGTTTTTTGTCAGAGTAACAATATTGACCACAGACTCACAAAACCTTTTACACCAAAGACAAACGGCATGGTGGAGAAGGCTAATGACATAATCAAAAACGGGACAATAAAGAAAAGCGAATATGAAAACATTGAACAAATGAACAAGGATCTTATGGCGTTTCTGGTCTTATATAATCTTTATAAAAGGCATGGAAGCCTTAGAAGGGAACTGAAAGTGAAGACACCTTTCAATGCTATTGAAAAATGGTTTGAAATAAAATACTACTTTTGAAATGTCATGAAAAAACAAGTTGTCAACAACAACCTTGTAAAACTTAACAGCTAACAATCAACGGGTTAAATGACAATTTTTAAAGGCGATTTCCCTGACCTAGTAACGATATTGATGATTTACTATTGCCGTACACTTTTGATATATCGATTTTTGACCATATAAAAGACTCCGAGCTCTTAGATCACATCAACCTCATAGGAGTGATTTTTTATAAAAAGCAACATTAATAAAACTACTACTTCTGAATCACAATCTTTTTAGACAGACAAGAACTATCTGACACCAAGGATAAAACATAAACTCCATTTGTAATATTATCAGCAATATTTATGGTAATACTATTTACATCCGATAACAATCGCTTTTCAAAAACACACTTTCCATTTAGTGCAGTTATCTTTAACAGGATATTTTTAAAACTACACCCTTCTAAAATAAAATAATTTTTAACAGGATTAGGATAAATCTTTAACAAGCAACCATCCGAAAAAGAGATCACACTTGTACTAAAACCAAAATATCTCTCTTTAGCAGGATTTGTTCCCTCTCCTATTTCATAAGGAATACCAATAGACGGCCATTGTTGAGGAATATGCCAAAAATCCGGTTTCTCGATAAGATAATACGATGAATCAGGCAAATCGTTGGTATAAAAAGGCAATATATCCCCTTTAACATAATTCCCATACTCAAAATGATTCTCTCCAAAAATCTGATACATCCCGTAAAGGAAATCGGTATTAGTAATTTCCTGCCCAACAATATTCATCTGAGAGGTCTGTAAATCGGCAGAAGTGGTGATAAAGCCATACAGCTCAGCTCTATTTCTAAAAAAAGTATTTAGAGGTCCGGATGGGCCCCAATAATGATCGATAATAATATTCTGAGCAATATTTCCTTCAAAAAGATTTGCATAAGCATAATGTCCGTGCAAAGAAATATCACCTGAAAAATCATTAATTGTCTCCGAGCGATAAGGATCTATTGAGTAATTATAAGAAAACACATTTCCGTTAGAGCCGGTTTTCACCATCATAGCATGGCGCAGATGTTCAAAAATATTATCTACAATCAAACACTCGCCGGAATGCATACTCAAAGTCACACCATAACCACGCGTGCCCGAACCATCGTAGGTAAAAGCATGATGAAAATAAGAATCAGAAATTTTTATTTGAGACGAGTTACTAATTGCAACATGACTACCTACGCTTTTAAAACTCTCTACCGCGCTCACCCTACAATTTACAGCAAACGAAATAGAGATATTACTTCCCGCGCCTTCAACAGGTTCGTCAAGACGAATCATTTTTAAATTTTCTATAGCACAATTCTGTATAGGTATTATCTTTCTAATCCTAGGATTCAACACTTCTGAAAACGATATCCTTAACGGATATTCAAAAAACAGAGTATCATCCACAACATCAGTTATTCTGATAATCTGCCCTACCACATTCTCTGCCCAGTCGGCCGGCACCACATCCCAACTGCCATTATCCTGAACCATTTCAACATAATCTCCCTCTATTACATTTGTATTTTCGGGCGCTACAATAAAATCACTATTAAAATAATAACCATCCGCAACAGGAATAAAACTAAAAGCTGCCGCTCCATACATTTGAAAAACATTTGTAGCAGCACCATCAAAATCGATTAATATTTTTGTTGATAAAGAATCCACTCCTCTAATAATCACACCGGAATGCAAAGAGATAGTGCTTTTAATTAAAAAATCTCCTTCCGGAAAAAAAACAATACCCGGATCGCCATTAAGAGCAGCAATTGCGCTAATAACTGCATCACTATCGTCAGTAACACCATCGCCAATAGCGCCAAAATTCATTACATTTAACATGATGTCGGGGTCGTCAAAATCAGTTTCCACACCGGCAACACTCCAATCGACAACTCTTTCAGTCGGAATTATCTGACAAAAAGAGAAAGAAAAGACAAATAACAAAAACAGAGTAAAAACAGATTTCATAGCACCTGTAAAGATACATTTATCGCGAAATAATATCAACTACTACTTTCTCCACGACGGCTTATAAAAATTTAGCCACAACTTTTGTCCGGCATGAATATGCATTGGATTTTTAACTCTATTAAATCTCCACAGCCATTTTATTCGCACTCCATAACGCTGCGAAATAGAATACCACGTATCCTCTTCTGTAACAATATAACGTTTTACATCCTTATTTCTCCAACATTTTTTCTCAAGATAAACCATCTGCCCCACTTTCAAAAAATCAGATTCATCCATGTCGTTATACTTTTTTAATTTTCCTAAACGGATATTAAACTTACGCGCTAATTGAAAATAAGTATCGCCCTTCTCAACAAAAACAAATAATTTTTTATTATTCTGATATACTTGCCTATCGCCTTTTATCTCTACTTTCCGAAATTTTTCAGGCTGAGGAAAATGATATCCTTTTTGATATAAAGCCACTAACATCTCTTCATCAGGAGAATATTTTTCATCATATCTATACAACTTATAATCCTCTATCAATTTAATTAACAAGCGACTATATTTAGGATTAGTAGCATAACCGGCCTTTTTCAATCCTCTTGCCCATCCTTTATAATCGGTTATCTCAAGCTCAAACAAAAAAGCATATCTACTTCTATTAAACAAAAACTCCGAATGATCTCTATACGATTCTGACTCATCATTATAGACTCTAAAACAATCGCGCAAAACATCATCCTTCTGATAAATCTTTTTTCCTTTCCACGATTTATGGCATTTTATACCAAAATGATTTTTTGCTTTCGTAGCGAGCCGACTCCCTCCGGCTCCCGACTCTAATATTCCTTGCGCAAGTGTAATGCTTGCCGGAATACCATATCTATTCATCTCATTAATCGCCATCACCTTATATTCACGAATATATCTCTCGCGTAATTTATAAGCATCTTGTGAAAACGCATTAAAAGAAAAAATCAGTATTGGTAGAAATAAAAATATTTTTCGATTCATTTTATCTATTTTTGTAATCTATTTGAGAAAAATTCGTAGTCACTTTTTTAGTAGCAACGAATTAATTCTCCTATTAAAAATTTGTTTGGCTAAAATAAAAGAAAAAACATGAATATTATACTAAAATACTTTCCAGACTTATCAACAGAGAAAATTGAAAAACTCGATGCTCTAAAAGATTTGTATTTTTATTGGAACGAAAAAATCAATGTCATTTCACGAAAAGATATTGACCAGCTATACGAACGTCATGTTCTTCATTCGCTAAGCATAGCAAAAATAATTGATTTCGAGCCACATACACAAATCTTAGACGTAGGAACCGGTGGTGGTTTTCCGGGAATTCCTTTAGCAATACTATTCCCCAAAAGCCGATTTCACCTAATAGATGCCACAGCAAAAAAACTTTTAGTAGTAGAAGGTGTTGCCGATACATTAGACTTAGAAAATGTAACGTCAGAACACATCAGAGCAGAGGATATTGAAGATAAGTACGATTTTATTGTAAGCAGAGCAGTAACTAATTTGCCTAAATTTTACGAATGGGTAAAAAGAAAAGTCAGCTCCGACAGCTTTAACAAAATTGATAATGGAGTACTTTACATTAAAGGTGGTGATTTTAAAAATGAGCTAAAGCAAATCAGAGCAAAAAAGAGTATCTACGAACTAAGCGATATGTTTGAAGAAGAATTTTTCGAGACAAAAAAAATTGTGCATCTAGCAAGAAGATAAGTAACATTTGTAAATTTAAGGTATTCCTTAATTAATAAAATCCCTTATTTTCTGTTAATAAATTTTGATAGTACAAATATCATTCGGATATTCGGCACACAAAAAATCTGTAACGATAATTTACCATGTTTTTATTCGTTACTTATAACTTAAAATAACAATTTAAAAAAAAATTATAATGAGTAAAGAGATAACAAATTTAGAACCAAAATTACTTTGGGAGCATTTTTACAGTCTTACACAAATACCTCGTCCATCGAAAAAAGAGGAGAGAATAACTCAATTTATAAAAGAGTTTGGTGAAGGGCTAAATCTTGAAACAAAAGTTGACCACGTAGGTAATGTATTAATCAGAAAACCTGCCACTAAAGGATACGAAGATCGTCGAACACTTATTCTTCAAGGACACATTGATATGGTTCCTCAGAAAAATAATGATATTAAACACGATTTTGAAAAAGATCCTATCGATGCATATATCGATGGCGACTGGGTAACAGCCAGAGGAACTACTCTTGGTGCTGATAATGGAATGGGAGTTGCAGCTACTATGGCGGTACTTTCGGACAACACATTAGAGCATGGTCCTATCGAAGGATTTTTTACTGTTGATGAAGAGACTGGTATGACAGGTGCTTTTGAAGTAACAGACGATTTCTTAGCCGGTGATATTCTATTAAATCTTGACTCAGAAGACGAAGGAGAACTTTATATAGGTTGTGCCGGTGGAGTGGACACTATTGCAGAATTTCAAAATAAAAGAGCTAATACTCCTGCCGGCGTAAAAGCATACAAAATATTAGTTACAGGATTAAAAGGTGGTCATAGTGGATTAGATATTAATTTAGGAAGAGGAAATGCTATAAAACTTCTTAACAGATTAATGTGGGAATCTGCAAAACAGCACGATCTTCTTGTTAGCGAATATAACTCAGGAGATATCCGTAATGCCATTCCTCGCGAAGGAGATGCTATTGTTGTTGTTCCCGAAACTAAAGCAGCAGAATTCGAATCTTTTGTTGCTGAGTTTAACACTACAGCAAAAGCCGAGATATCTACTATAGATCCGGGTTTAGAAATTTCTGTTGCACCTGTTGCAACTCCTAAAGACATAATGGAGAAGGAGTCACAAAAAAATCTTCTTAACGCTATTTACGGTGTTCCTAATGGTGTTTTTAGCATGGTAGCTGAGATACCTGACGTTGTTGAAACATCTACAAGCATGGGTGTTATTAAATTCGATAACGACAAAATTACTGTTATCACTCTACAACGAAGCTCTGTTGACTCAAGAAAAACAGATCTTGGCAATATGATACGCTCAATATTTGAGCAAGCCGGTGCAGAGGTAGAACATAGCGGTGCTTACCCGGGATGGAATCCTGATGTAAACTCTCCTATCTTAAAATCAATGAAAGAGGTTTACGAGCAAGAATTTGGTAAAACACCTGCTGTAAAAGTTATTCACGCAGGTCTAGAGTGTGGACTTATTAAGTCGAAATACCCTAGTATGGATGCAATTTCTTTTGGACCAACTATTCGTTTCCCTCACTCTCCTGATGAGAAAGTGAATATTGCAACCACAGTTAAATTTTGGAATTTCTTGATTTACACATTAAAAAATGCTCCTAAAAAATAGGACACAACAATATTGAAATAACACACAGAGAGCACTGTAGCTTTCTTATGTTATTACAACGTAATCTTTTTTAAAAAAGTGAGAGAAAACTTTCTCTCACTTTTTTAAATAAAAACACAAAATTAGTTTGTTATGACTACTTAAATTTATATTTTTGCAGTCCTAAATTAAAAGAGCAGATTAAAATGAAAAGAACATTTCAACCATCGCGAAGAAAGCGCTCAAATAAACATGGATTTAGATCCAGAATGAAAACTGCTAACGGTAGAAAAATCTTAGCAAGAAGAAGAGCTAAAGGAAAGAGAAAGTTAACTGTATCAGACGAGAAGATTGATAAGTGGTAAACACTTACCAATAGTTTGTTTACAATTTTAAATTATACGCAGGCGGCATATTATGCCGCCTTTGCTGTTTATACCCCACAAGCGGACTTATCTTTTTTTTATAAAAAATGTTAATTTTTCTCCACCTCCAATTATTTAAAAAGATATTCTACACTATTGTCGCTAAAAAATAATAAATTCGCAAAGTAATAATCAGTACCATAAAAAGGCACTAATTAGAGTCTGTTCATAACAGGTAAGTGTTTGGTTCAG
>JAYEOD010000543.1:0-7404 GCA_034722575.1 Bacteroidota bacterium
AAACTTACTAAAGTTGTTTTCTTCAAATGCAAAGCCGGTTACATTGTCAGAAAAAATTCCTGCACCGCAATCCCATAAGTGACCTATCTCAAAGTCAGAAAACAGAACGCTGGCATTGTTCATGTTACGAGTTTTAACACCATAGGAATTATTAATGAAATTTGCTCTGTTTACACTAAACGTTAAAGGTATAGCACCATCATTAACTGCACTTATTGCGCTGTAAAAGCCAGTAAATGTGCATTTCTGTAAATCAATTTCAGGGCATGGTGTTCCTTGTGCAGGAGCAGGATCTGCAGTACAAATGGCGCTTACCCTGAATTTTGCATCGTATCCTGCAATTGCGTGGTTCCATGTTGATACACCATTAATGTTTTCTCCTACACTAAAATCGCAAGCCTGAAAATTTATTCCTTTAACATATGCCAAGTCAACGTGCTTGTAAAATGTAGAGTCACAAGTATAGTCTTCTGTAATTTCAAATGTGCAGTTCTTGAAATTGCTTTGATAGTCCATTTCTTGTAATGTATCAAATGGGTGGAAATTTTTGTAGTAAAGCGCATGTACTGATTTGGCGTTGTTACGGAAAATTGCACTATCTGCATAAACAATGCCTTCGGTTGTGCCCCAATGATTTGGATTCCATAGATCAACACTGATGATAGCATTTTCAATAATTGCACCATTTATAAGCTCAAGTTTTCCCTGGGCTAAAGGATGACCCAGATATTCAAATTGATTTTCTGTTTTATTGCCCCATACCTGGATACCCTGCCAATGTGTTTCGATATCGTTGTATTCGCCCAAACAGGTCAGCAAAGCACCATCAACTGTTAATCGCCCACCGGGTTCAACAATTATTCTACCATCACGCTGGAATTCAACATCTCCTTTTATTGTTAATTCGCCACCGTCTTCTACTCTTATCTCATCCGCATAATAATGTACTCCGTGATCTTCCCAAACTACACTCTCTCCACTTTTAATTGTAAATGAGTGTGGTATGATAAACTCATCAAATATCTCCCAATTATTGTCACTGATATATAAAGGCACTTTTACTCTTGTGTATTCATCATTAACATCGAATTTTGCGTAATGACGATTTGGCCATGCTTCGCTATATTTAATAATATTTGGGTTTGTCGGATCATCAACAAGTAGATCAGGTTCATTGGGATCTTTAGTTGCGCCACCGCCGCCAAGTGTAAGGTGGTGGACACCATTTACTAGCCAGTTTGAGTAATTGTGAACATGACCATTAAT
Source organism: Bacteroidota bacterium (assembly GCA_034722575.1). Classification (GTDB taxonomy): domain Bacteria; phylum Bacteroidota; class Bacteroidia; order Bacteroidales; family JAIPAH01; genus JAIPAH01. The sequence continues at coordinate 1,267 of JAYEOD010000543.1, forward strand.
GACCATATTAATACCATATGTTTCTGTGCTGTCGCATATTCCATCAAAGAATTCTTTTTCAAAATTGTATGATAAATCCACAGTCATTGTATAAACAGGAGGATGGAAAACAAGAATTTTCCACGGTTTATTGCTTGATTGCAAATCGTTCCTGATCCAGTTTTTTTGAATATCGTAAATATGTGAACCATGCCAATCTGGCCATCTCTGATCTGCAAAACAAAAATGAACAGGGCCGTAATCATAAGAATGCCAAAAATAATCTTCATCTACAGGATAATTATATGGCCAATATTTTCGGTAATTTTCTGCCTCAAGTGAATCAGCCTCATGGTTTCCAATACAACCAACTACCCCTATCTTTGTTCTTAAATTTATGGCATTTGCATCTTCTTTATAAAAATACTGACTGTCCCACATCATTTCTGTATCATAACAATTCCAGTCAGCGGCATGTATTATTAAGGTTTGTGATTCGGGGCAGCTATCAATTTCGGCAATAACCTGTTCGCATACCTCGTCATGAAATGGTGGATGATCATTAACTGCACCACCCCCTCTTGTGTCGCCATAACCATAGAAACTAATTTGTTGTGCAGAGGGTAAAGGTGGGCTTAAAAAAGAGCCAGAACCTTGATTTCCATCTGCAAGTAACACTTCAAACTCATAAAGTGTATTATAATCAAGATTTGTTATTTCGTATTTATACAAAATAGCAATCTCATTATAAGGTGTATTTACTACCACATTTGTAAATGAAGTATGGCTGGCTTTTTTGTATTTGAATGTGCAATTTTGAACATCATATAACTGCCACATAATCGTTACTGTGTTTTGTTTTAAAAGAATATAAGGGTGTTTTCTAAACCCCTCATCTTGCCCATAAGCATTAAACATACTTATCATAAAAAATAATAAAATCAGAAGTGTGAATGTTCTTATTTTCATAGATTAAAGATTAAGTGAAGTTAACTAATTCGTTTTATTATTGAATTATCAATTTGTGCCTTGTTTTATATTTGTTGGAAACAAGTTCGATTACATAAATACCTTGTTTTAGCATTGAAACATCAATTTTATCAATTGGTCTTGTTTTTACTATTACTTTTTTTCCGAGTTGGTTATATATAGTTACTGCATTAACTAACTCGTTATTGTTCGAAATAAAAAGGTTATTTGTGGCCGGGTTTGGATAGATAGTAAAAACCGGTTTGGGATTTATTTCAGAAACGCCTTCAGTACAAGCTGCCATTACTTCTTCTTCGCTGTTGCATCCGGTTGCATTGTTATTAATATCAACATTTGCATCAGGTAAGAATAAATAATTGCAAATGCTTTCGATATCGCACTCCATTAATGAAGGATTATACTTAATTACAATAAAATCATCAATAAAATCAGGTTCCACATTAGCCAAAGCTGAAATATCTGTTAGGATTGGATTACTAACGATGTTAATGCCTTTAGTGAAGGTTAAATTATCTAATCCAGACAGGCTTATAAGTAGATTATTGCTCTGTAAAGAAAAACCTCTCATTAGAGTTGTTAAATTGTTAAGTCCCTCTAAATCTGTTAAAACATCATTACCGTTTATCATAAAGATAGCCTCAATACAGTTTAGATTGTTTAGCCCTTCTAAACTAACTAACGCATCATTCTGGTTAAGTTGAAAGTACCCACTTACGTATTTTAAATTTTGCAAACCGCTTAAGCTGGTAAGTGATTCGTTATCTTCAATTATAAGACGGTCAACAACTGTATCGATGTTGTTTAGACCTTCTAAATTAATTAAAGTATTATTATCAGTTATTTCAATAAACTGCCAGTAGTCATCTGCATTGCTAAACGCTGTATTGCTAAGTGCTGATATACTGGTTAGTGAATTATTGTTGTTAAGCATAATAGGTCCGCCAAGGGAAGTGAGGTTGTTCAGCCCTTCCAAATTGTTCAAATTATTGGTTGAATATACTCCTAAACGTCCACCTATAGAAGTAATATTGTTTAATCCATTTAAATTTGTTATATCATTTCCATGTATACTTACAGATCCTGCAATTTCAGTACAACCGGGGTAGTCTGTTTGAAAACTGTCTATCTGAGCCTGGGTGTTGAATGTGATCCCATCAGGCAAGCATGCTTGTGAATAAATTATTGCATTAATAGAAATAAGGATTGTAAATAATAATATTGGCTTTTTCATGTGTCTATAATTTTATGTTTTTGCCACATGGAAGTCGCTATAAATTTTTATACGATTTCTAAAAGTCTGTGGAGATCCTGGTATGCTAATGAATTTAACAGTCTCCCCCGGTAATATTTTCAAAGTATCATTTTCTAAAATAATAATATTACAATTCACTTCATATATCTGGTCAGATTGGTTATAACTAATAGAATCACTTAATAAGCACAGTGTCTCCATTGTATAAAGAATCCCTTCGTTGGATGATGACCAAGCGAATAGGTTTAAATTTACGGTAATAAGAATTATTAATAACAGTAAGTTTTTTTTCGGTTTCATATCATCAATGTATTAATTTTATTGTTTGTTTTTTTTGTCTAGGGTTTTTGTGCCAATTAAAGTTCTTTTGGCTTTTTTTGTTGATTTTGTGTGTTGGCAAAAAAAATCAAATGTTTTGTATGTGCGTAGGTCTTCGCTTTGTTACTAACATCATCTGGTCTAAAAACTTTTGTTTATTATTGATGATCAACCAAATTTAATATAAAATAATGTCTTATTGAAATATAGTTGCAATTATTTTATTGGAAATAGATGTCTAATTAATATTTTTCAACCTCAACCTCAACCAACCAATCAACCAATCAACCAACCTCATTGTCCTCCGAAGCCAAAGCGAAGGAGGAAATCTCAAGCTATCCCAGTTAGTATTAAATTTATTGGTATCTTTACTTTAATTGATGAAATACTTGAATATATGAGGTTGGGAAGAACAATAATAGAGAGAGAATTAAATAAAAGGATTTTAGTTCTTGATGGTGCAATGGGCACAATGATTCAAACATATAAACTTTTAGAAGTTGATTATAGAGGAGAGCGTTTTGCTGATAGCAAGATCGATCTGAAAGGCAATAATGATCTGTTGTCTATTACTCAGTCTAATATAATTCAAGCTATTTATAGAGAGTATTTGGAGGCGGGGGCTGATTTGATTTCAACAAATTCGTTTAATGCAAACAGGATTTCTATGGCAGATTATAATATGGAAAATCTTGCTTATGAAATGAATTATGAAGCAGCAAGTTTGGCGCGACAAGTTGTTGATGAATATAATAATAAAGATTCATCGCGAAAGCGTTTTGTGCTTGGTTCTATGGGGCCAACAAATCAAACCTCATCAATCTCTCCTGATGTTAATCGCCCGGCATATCGAAAATATGAATTCGACGACTTTAAGGAGGCTTATTACGAGCAGGTTAAGGGTCTTGTGGATGGTGGCGTTGATATTATACTGCTCGAAACAATTTTCGATACTCTAAATGCAAAGGCGGCTTTATTTGCTATTCAACAGTATAATGATGATACGGGTAATGATATTCCTGTTATGGCTTCGGCAACAATTGCCGATAAAAGCGGACGGGTGTTGTCGGGACAAACTCTTGAGGCTTTTTATAATTCTATATCGCATGTTAATTTGTTGAGTATTGGATTAAATTGTGCTTTTGGTGCTGAGCAATTAATGCAATATGTTGGTGAGTTATCGCAAATGTCGAAATTCCCTATTAGTGCTCATCCAAATGCGGGCTTGCCAAATCAGTTTGGCGATTACGACCAGTCTTCTGACGAAATGGTTGAGCTTATTACTCAGTATCTGGAAAAGGGATTGGTGAATATTATTGGTGGATGTTGTGGTACACGTCCGGTTCATATTAAAAAGATAAGTGAAAAGGTAAAAGGATATAAACCGCGGGTTGTCGCCGAAAAGCCTGTAAATACTACCTTGTCGGGATTAGAGGCTTTAACTATAGATCGCAGTATGAACTTTGTGAATATTGGAGAACGTACTAATGTTGCCGGTTCGCGAAAGTTTTCTCGATTAATTCGTGAAGAGAAATTCGATGAGGCTTTAATAGTTGCAAGAAATCAAGTAGAAGGTGGCGCTCAGATTATTGATATTTGTATGGATGATGCTATGCTCGATTCAAAAGCTATGATGAAGAAATTTATTAATCTTATTGCGTCGGAACCTGATATTGCAACCTTGCCCGTGATGATTGATTCATCGAAATGGGATATTATAGAGGCAGGATTAAGATGTACTCAAGGAAAATCTGTTGTTAACTCAATTAGCTTGAAAGAGGGGGAGGAGGAGCTTGCACGAAAAGCCGATATTATTAAAAAATATGGTGCGGCTATTGTTGTAATGCTGTTCGATGAAAAAGGACAGGCCGATAGTTACGAAAGAAAAATTGAAATAGCAGAACGCTCGTATAATATTCTTGTAAATAGAGTAGGGATTAATCCTCAGGATATAATTTTCGATCCTAATATTCTTGCTGTAGCAACGGGAATTCCGCAGCATAATAATTATGCCTTAGATTTTATTAAAGCAGTAAAATGGATTAAAAAACATCTTCCTTATGCTAAGGTTAGCGGGGGCGTTAGTAATTTATCTTTCTCGTTTAGAGGAAACAGTGTTGTTCGCGAAGCAATGCATTCTGTTTTTCTGTATCACGCCATAAAAGCCGGTATGGATATGGGGATTTTAAATCCTGCTATGCTTACTGTTTATGATGATATTCCCGCTGATTTAAAAGAGTTAGTAGAGGATGTTATTTTGAATAGAAACAAGGACGCTACCGATAAATTAATTGCTTTTGCGCAGAATGTTAAAGCGGATGTTAAAGCGGATAAAAAAATTCTTGAGTGGCGAAAGCAAGATGTAGAGCAGCGGTTGGAATACTCTTTAGTAAATGGAATTACAGAATTTGTTGAGCAAGATACTGAAGAGCTGCGGCAAAAATCAGATAGCGTGATTGATATTATAGAAGGTGCTTTGATGAATGGAATGGAGCGCGTTGGAAATTTGTTTGGCGAAGGAAAAATGTTTCTGCCGCAGGTGGTGAAAACAGCCAGAGTAATGAAAAAATCTGTAGCATACCTAAAACCATATCTCGAAGAAGAAAATATTAAAAAAGAGATTGTAAAAAAACCGGGGAAAGTGTTGCTGGCTACTGTAAAAGGAGATGTTCACGATATTGGAAAAAATATTGTTAGTGTGGTAATGGCGTGTAATAATTACGAAATTATCGACTTGGGAGTAATGGTTTCGGAAAATGATATTATTGATACAGCACGAAAAGAGAATGTCGATATTATTGGTCTTAGCGGTTTAATTACGCCTTCGCTTGAAGAGATGGAAAGTATTGCAAGCAGACTGAATAAAGAGAATATTGATGTGCTGTTAATGCTTGGCGGAGCAACTACTTCTGAAGTACATACAGCTGTAAAAATAGATCCGAAATATAACAAGGTGGCATATGTTAAAGATGCATCGCAATCGGTTAAAATGATTGCCGATTATATGTCGCAGGATAACAGAAATAGTTTGCTGCAAAATTTAGCATCACGTTACAACGATATTAGAAATAGATACGAAAACAGAAAAATTAAGAAGCTGATTGCTTTGCACGAAGCTAAAGCAAATAAATTAAAAATAGATTGGCAGAGTGGTAATATTATTAAACCGAAATTTATTGGCAATAAAACATTATTAAACTTTCCATTGCAAGAACTTATTGAATATATCGATTGGTCTTCTTTTTTCCATGCATGGGATATTAAAGGAAAATATCCCGATGTATTGAGTGAAAAGAGCAAAGGTGATGAGGCAAAGAAATTATTTGCTGATGCTAAAAGTTTGCTGAGTAAGGTTGTTGATGATAACTTGCTGTCGGCAAATGCAGTATTTGGATTTTATCCCGCTATAGCGGATGGCGATAATATTGCGATATATAATGATGTGGAGCTAAAAGAAGAGGTTGCTGTGTTTAACTTTTTAAGAAATCAAACATATGCAAATGATGAAAATAATTTGTGTATGGCAGATTTTATTGCGCCAAAAGATTCCGGATTAGTCGATTATATTGGACTTTTTACAATTACTGCCGGATTAGGTG
>JAYEOD010000544.1:0-7275 GCA_034722575.1 Bacteroidota bacterium
TTAAAAAGTTGTTTTAAATCCTCTGCTCCTCTAACATATAGCATCAACTCTCCCTCCATTATGCCATCTTCAGCACGCATATCAAAAGAGCGAATATTAATACTCAGCTCAGCACTAATCAAACTAACTATCTCATTAATCAGCCCTTTTTTATCTACACCAACAATTTTCACTCCTGCTAATACAGCTACATTTCCTTGTTCGCGCCATTTTGCCTTAATAATACGATCGCCAAATTTTGACATTACCTGAATTGCTTTCGAGCAATTAACACGATGAATTTCGATAGTATTATCTGCCCTTATATATCCCATAACATCATCACCGGGGATAGGATCACAACACTTTGCTTTAGTCCATTTTATCTCATCAATATCTCCCAAAATATACCCCTCAGGATTCTCTTTCAGCTTTAAATTAATCTCCTGCTTTATAGTTCTCTCTTCCGAGTTTTTTTTTTCTGAACGAAGATGTTATACCACTAAAAAAACTTGTCTTGGTTTTATATCCATAGCATTGTTTTAAATCTTTAATAGTAATCTCCTCTGTTGCAACAAAATAATACAAATCAATATCACTGCCAATATCATTACAACTCTTTAACATCCCAATATTAGACTTAGAAAAATCTATCTCCAGCTCATCATAAAAGATCTTTAATTTCGCCTTTCCCTCTTCATAAAACGTCATCCTTTTGCGCTTGATAGCAGCATCGATAAAATGTTTAGCTCTTGGCGTAATAACATATTTTTTCCACTCCTCTTCCGGCGACTTATCGTCAGAAGTAATCACCTCAATTTGCTCCCCACTACGCAATTTCCTCGACAAGGGAACTAATTTATGATCTACTTTAGCAAGCATAAATTTATTACCCACTTCGGAGTGAATGCTATACGCAAAATCAAGTACCGAAGAGCCTTTTGGCAATGTTCGCGTTTCTCCTTTTGGTGTAAACACTATAATTTCATCAAAAAACAGATTCAGCTTAAATTCATCAATAAAATCCAGTGCATTCCCTTCTGTCTCCTTCACCAACTGGTTAATCATATTAACCCATTTATCCAAGCCGGTCTCCTTACCTCCTTCTTTATATTTCCAATGAGCAGCATATCCTTTTTCCGCAATCTCGTTCATTCGCTCAGTACGAATCTGAACCTCCACCCACTTTCCTTGATTACTCATCACTGTAGTATGTAACGACTCATATCCGTTTGCTTTTGGAGTAGAGATCCAATCTCTTAACCTCTCATTATTCTGATCGTAATTATCTGTCACTACAGAATAAACTCTAAAACACTCACTCTTTTCAATCTCTGAAGGAACATTAATAATAATTCTAATAGCAAAAAGATCATACACATCACTAAAAGGAATCTGCTGCTTTTCCATTTTTCGCCAAATAGAATAAACAGATTTCAAACGAGCTTCAACACGATATTTAATACCCAATTTACCCAACGATAATTTTATTGGATAAATAAACTCATCAATTAAATTAGCTCGCTGTTCACGTGTTTCAGCAATGTTTTCAGCAATGTTTTTGTATATCTCAGGTTCTGTAAATTTTAAGGCAAGGTCTTCTAAATCAGTTTTAATTTGATACAACCCCAAACGATGAGCAAAAGGGCTAAAGAAATAGAGCGTTTCAGAGGCGATTTTTAATTGTTTCTCCTTTTTCATGGATCCCAAAGTGCGCATATTATGCAAACGATCAGCCAATTTTATCATTATCACTCTAATATCATCTGCTGTAGCAAGAAGTATTTTCCGCCACGTCTCTGCCTGCAACGACTCATTAGGTTTATGTTCAAATTTTATTACCCTACCAATCTTTGTCAAACCATCGATAATTCGGGCTACCTTATCGCCAAACATATTTCTAATATCATCAATGGTATAATCGGTATCCTCAACAACATCATGTAACAGAGCACACACTGCCGAAGTCTCTCCCAATCCCAAGTCACGAACACATATTGTTGCTACTTCTATTGGATGGTATATATATGGCTCACCGGATTTTCTACGCATATCTTTATGAGCCTCAACAGCCAGTTTAAAAGCTTTACGGATGTTCACCCTCTTCTCATCACTCAACTCTCCCAATTGCCAGCTATTCAACAAAACACGATATCGCCGTAAAATACCCATCTTCTCTGCTTGCTCATCTATCTTATATTCTGCCATATTATAATAATTATCCACACCTAATTAGTTAACAACAGGATCATCCTAAAAAATACTCATAAAAATAAATTCTCTCACACTACTATAATTAAAATGGAGACTTCCATCCGACAAGTAAAAATCGAGATAAATCTACAATTATTAATCCCTTCAAAAAATTCATCTAATATAACAAAGATAAAAGAAAAGAGCCCCATTATAAGCCACTATCACATATTTTTTTTTACCTCTTTATAATAAAGTCATTTTTGTTAACTTTGACCTATAAAAACAAATACATGAAGCAATTTTTTCTTCTTATTATTACACTGCTAATAAGCTATTCCTCTTTTGCAACACATCAGCGTGCTGCTGAAATTACTTATCGTCATATTAGCGGATTAACGTATGAAATAACTATTCTCTCATTTACCTACGCCCCTAGCCCTGCCGACCGTCCTGAATTGGAGATTTTTTGGGGAGATGGAACATCAAGCATTGTTGCCAGAGATGTTAAACAAGACCTGTCGCCTGTAGTACGCAGAAATGAATACACCGAAGAACACACCTTTCCGGGTTCGGGCACATACATTCTATCTATGGAAGATCCGAACAGAAACCGTGGTGTGATAAACATCCCAAACTCTGTTAATGTTCCTATTTATGTAGAAACAGAATTAATTATCAACCCATTTCTTGGATATAACAATTCACCCCAGCTATTAAATCCACCATTAGAACAAGGATGCGCAGGAACGGTATATATCCATAATCCGGGGGCATACGATATTGATGGCGATAGCTTATCGTACTATTTAGTAACGTGCAAAGGCGCTGATGGATTAGATATTCCGGGATATTCGCTTCCCGAAACAAGTAATGTTTTCTCAATAAATCCCATCACAGGCGATCTGATATGGGACACTCCGGTTACTCTTGGCGAATATAACGTTGCTTTTATTATTAAAGAGTGGCGCAACGGAATTGAAATTGGCTACGTGCGCCGCGATATGCAAATACAAATTGCAGGTTGCTCAAACATACCTCCTGTAATATCACCTCTTAATGATACTTGCGTAAGAGCCGACGATAATTTAGAAATTAACATTATTGCTACCGATGCTGATGGCGAAACTATTTCCCTTTCGGGAGAAGGAGGGCCGCTATTGGTAACTGACAACCCTGCTATTTTCGAGCCTGCAACAGGCGATGGCTCTGTTAGCTCCACATTTAGCTGGACTCCGATATGTAACCATGTACGATTTCAGCCTTATCAAATGTATTTTAAAGCTATTGATGAGAGTGATGAAGTAAGTTTAACCGATTTAAGCAGTCTTAATATTACAGTAATAGGACATCCGCCTGTTTTTCCTGCCGCTATTCCTTTAAACAGAGAGATAGAATTATCGTGGCAACCCTCTCCGTGCCAAAATGTTATTGGCTACGAGGTATATCGAAAATCAGGCTATTCGGACTGGGAGCCAACATACTGCGAGCGCGGTATTCCGGCAAGTTCGGGGTTTACAAAAATAGCTTCCTTAAACGGATACGGAAACACCTCATATACCGACAACAACAATGGCGCAGGACTTGTACACGGAATTAATTACTGCTACCGTTTTATCTCTGTTTTTCCGGATAAAACAAAAAGTTATGCCTCCGAAACAGTTTGCGCTGCGCTAAAGCGCGATGTTCCTATCATTACAAATGTCAGCATAAATAATACCGACGCAAACAATGGAGAGATATCGCTAATATGGTCGAAACCCACAGAAATTGATATTATAGAAGCTCCCGGTCCGTACAAAAGTCTTATCTACAGATTAGTTGGAAAAAATGCTATATTAATCGATTCATTAAATCAGTTAACCGACACAACATATACCGATAGTAATATTGATACAAAAAATAACCAAACAGGTTATCGTATCGATTTATATAATGATGGTGAAGGAAATCGTTTTTATATTGGATCTTCCGATCCGGCTTACTCTCTGTTTATAAACCTCACTCCTTCCGATAATAAAATTGAAATAAATATTAACGAAAATGTGCCTTGGTTAAATTACCAATACACAATATATCGAAAAAACAGCACTGCTTACGACTCAATTAACTATACTGAGGCTACCTTTTTTACAGATGAAAATCTGGTTAACAACAAACAATATTGCTACTACATTAAAAGTAGCGGCGAGTATTCCGTTTCCGGGATAGCAAAGCCATTGATAAACCTTTCGCAAAAAGTGTGTGCCACTCCTATCGACAATATGCCACCTTGTGCGCCACAACTCTTTATTAACACCAACTGCAGCACCTCATCGAACGAACTAATATGGACAAATCCTAACAGCTCGTGTGCCGATGATGTAATAAAATACAATATCTTTTTCAATCCTAACGAAACAGGATCTTCTTTCACCATTCTCGATTCTATAAATAATCCTAATGATACAATATATCTGCACGAGAATTTGAATTCCATTGCCGGATGTTATGCCATTTCAGCCATCGACTCCATGCATCACGAAAGTGAAAAAAGCAATATTGTATGCGTAAGTATTGACAGCTGCTCAATTTATTCGCTGCCAAATATTTTCACTCCCAACGGAGATGGCTATAACGACTATTATAAATCGTTTCCTTATACTTCGGTAAACCGGATAGATTTACAGATATTTAATCGATACGGAAGAGTTGTGTATAAAACTACCGATCCGGCATTTGAATGGGATGGGAGAAATATGAATTCTAATAAAGACTCCTCGGAAGGGACTTACTACTACGTTTGTAAAGTATATGAAATTACTCTGCAAGGCAATAGAACCCGTTCGCTACAAGGAGCCATTATGTTATTAAGGTAGTATTACTTTTATGCTGTCGCCATTTTCTATCTGCTTATCTAAAAAAATCTGTTTTTGATTAAACACTTTTACCGACAGTTTATCCTTCTCTTTTTTTACTTCAATATCAAAGGTATTATTAAATGCTTTAATATTTCTTAATGCCATTGAATCCCAATTTTCAGGTAATTTTGGTGAGATTGCAAATCTATTAAACCCTTCCGGTCGTATTCCAAAAATCCCTTCTGTTACTACCCTACAATACAAAGCACTTTCTGCCGATAAATGTCTTTGATCTCCTTCGGGATATGCTTCTACAGGATATGGCACATGTTCGCCTAACAATCGTCTTTTCGAATAATTAAGAAAAAAGTGCATGGCTCGTTTTGTTTCGCCTGCAGCAAATACACCGCGCAATGCATATAGAGTGGCTCTATCCCAAAACGTAGTACTTCCCGATTCTGAAGCCAAGCCATCTACTGTCCACAGTTTATCCGAAAACAAAGCATCAATAGTTCCTTCACTTCTTGTAAAAATATCTACAGTAAGAGGAGTACAAATCCACGCTCTTAGGATGTCGTTACCTTTATAATATCTATATGTTTCGAACCCTGAAAGATTTCGCCCGAAATAATTTTCAATTACCTTTTCTAGTTTTTCAGATTGTAAAGTATAATCATGTAAAATTGTCGGTTCGATATTTAACTCTTCTCCCAACATAACCGCAGAAACCAGAGCATCAAAATATAATGAAGAGGTATTCAAATTTGCATCACCGGCAGGGAAACGCCCTTCCAGTTCGTCGCTATTTGAACTTACCACACCTTGGCCATTTACTTTTCTTTTAGAATATTCGAGACACCATTCTATTAAAGGCCAAAGTTCTTTAGCTGTTTTTTTATCGCCATAAGCTAATGCAAACCGAGAAGCGCCATAGGCAATCATGGCCATATCTCCTCTATCTCCGGCTCCATTCCAAATATCAATTCCCTCTGCAATAATCGAACTCGGAATGGGTTTGTACTCATCATTCATAAACTTTGCGAAATGGCGAAATGAATTAATTGCAGACTCATTTCCCTCAAGATTTCCCAAAAACGGGAAGAAAGGATTTGCGTATTCGGCTTGGTCGTTAGCCCAAATGGCAGCATAATACCGTCCACCGCCAGGACCATGCATTAAGCCCCCTTTGGTATGATAAATGCTTTCTACAGCTCTTAATTTAGCAAATGAGAACGTCCTGTTTATAGCCTCTTCGGGCGATTCAAATACCAAATCTGAAAAGGTTTCCTTTACAAATTTCTTGCGTTTATTAAACTCGTAATCAGGAGAGACATATGGCTCTTTTGAATTTTTTATACGTCCTGAATAAATCAAAGCATATTCTAATGTCTCATTAGCATCTAAATTAAAAACACCTTGTTTATTAGAAACTACTTTGATACAATATGATCCATCTACCCCTTTTTCGGAATCAGTAACATAAGACAAATCTATTTTCGGCAGATCTATTTTAACTGTTTTGTCTGTCACGTTCACTATTTCGATCTTATCTATAAATAGAGAATGATCGGTAGAGGGAAATAATTGGTGTTTAATTTCAATTCCCTCGGTTGTTTTTGACTGATAGCATAAAATTCCTTTATGGTAAAACTTGCTTGGATACTCCTCTACGGTTTTTCCATTAACCTTTATCCTATCCAAGTCTGCATTGTCTATCTCATGCATCAAACTAGCATGTGTATCATTTGGAATAGTTCGTAGCATAGGAAAAACCAAACGAACTTTTTGCTTCAGCTTACCATTTTGCACCCCATAATAAACAATCGACGACATATAAAACCCACTCATCTCCACATGATCCATATGCGAATCGTTTTCTTTTACTTGCCACTCTATACCTTCATCATTTGTTAAATGCCATCTTAAAGAATCCTGCGCCATTGCAGCGCTAAAAAAATAGATAGAAAATATAAAAATTAATACCACTCTTAATAATGCTTTCATATGTTTATAATTTGTTTTTCATCCGTTTATAATGTGTTTGCCCTGATACCAGGCTTTTAAAAAACCTATTTAACATAATATTTTTCTTTGTTTTTTTTCAAAAACATTGTCCCTTTTTCTTGATAAAAAGGGACGGAAAAATCAAGGCTTACAGTAATACCAAAAACATATTAAAATGAGCGATAAAAAAATAATTCAATTTTTTTATCGATCATTTTAACACGTATTTGGTATAAAATATTATTCTTCTCTTTGCAAA
>JAYEOD010000545.1:0-7252 GCA_034722575.1 Bacteroidota bacterium
TACAACGTCGTCTTCACGAATTTCATCGATTAAACCTGATACGTGTACAAAGTATTCGTTTTCTGACTCTTCATCTTTAATGAATCCAAATCCCTTTGTATCATTGAAGAATTTTACTGTTCCTTTATTCATTGTAATAAAAATTAAATAATTAAATATATATTCGCTGCAAAGATAGTAAAATATTATTACTTAATTAATTTAGAGATACTTTTTTTATAAAAAACAGCACTATTTTTACTAATCAATTACTTTATTCCTCAGTTTATCCGGGAGCCCTTCATATAACACTATGACTTCAGACACTCTATAAACTTTCTGCTATAGCCTATTATTTTTTTAATTCAGATGTTAATCTAATTTGTTCTCCATTACGAAAAACCACTATAAATGCATCATACAATCCATTACCTCTAATATCATTAGAGAACCTATAGGCATCACGATAAGTATTAAACTCACCTACAGTATATTTATATATACCGCGAGCCCTGTGCTCGGTAACAGGAACAGCTAAATGATGCTTTTGCTGTAATTTTCTTGTATCAACGCGTTTGCTAACTGCCAATATCTGAACACAAAAAATAGTTCCCTCTGTAGTTGCCTTATATTTTGGTTGAACCTTTTGCTTTACAGTTTGCACTTTCTTTTGAATAGGTCTGATAGTCTCTTTGCTTTTTACAGAGACACTTTTTTTCTTTTTATCAAAAATAATTTCCGGTGTTCTAATAGGTCTTCTGTCGGGGAAGTCCATTATTTTCAATTTCGGCAGAGTGACACCCTCTTTTTTCGAGTAATCAGCTTGACGAATTTCTCTATCTCTGTTTGGAGATTTCTTTTTTGGAGATTTCTTTTTCTTTACCAGATCAGAAAATTTATAAGATACTCCAAGAGTCATAATAACAGGGACATCCATCTTAAAGCCACCGTCAACCATATCTACTTTTTCCGAAAACACCGGACGCACACTCCCCTCGAGAAAAGCGCTCCAGTTGTCGTAAAAATTGTATGAAGCACCCAATCCAAAATTTGTAACAAAGCCCATATTTGTTTGGTCAGCTTTATAATCAATCTCATCCATACTCACTGCATCGCGCAAAAGGGCGTCCCAACTGGCAAAACCAAAACCGGCAATACCATATACTTCATAAGGAGACCTCACATTTTCAAAATCCATCCATAAAGAACTAAAAATGAATTTACCTTCAGCTGCAATCTCAAAATATTTTGTATCGATAAACAAATTAGCAACACGCCCATCATCAAACAAGTCTCTGTAACTCTTCAGGCGTCCGCCAAACATATGCCCACGCAGAGTCAGCCACGAATTAATATCTTTACCAATATATAAATGTCCGGATGTTTTAGTCTCATTGCCCCACTTCTGAAAAAAGTTTTTCTCACTAACATCGCAATAAAAATGAGTAGCTCCTATACCCAAGCCAATACTCATCCCTTCATATTTCTCATCGTCATTAATCACCTCAACATGCTGAGCTGAAACGCTCTTAAAAGAAACAATAAAAAGAAAAGAATAAATTAAAAGTTTTACTAAACTATTTCTCATAAAATATTAAGTTTATTGGCAATAATCCTCGATTAATATTTTCGCATCTTCAACACCATTTTCAAATGCTTTTTTCCAATCTACGCAAGCATCTCTGGCATCGCCCAAGCGAAATTTTGATACACCTCTATTATAATAATTACGCATCCACAACTCATATGTTTCGGCGTCAGGCTCTAAATCCAGGGCATGATTATAATCTTCTATAGCACCAAAAAAATCACTCAATTGATGCTTGGCATTTCCACGTTGAGAATAAATTATAAAATCATCACAATTAGGATTTAAGCGCAGGGCTCTATCAAAATTAGCAATAGAATTATAATAATCGCCATAATTATATTGACGCACTCCTAATTTATAAAATCCCTCAAAAGTAGTTGGTTCTACATCGGAATAACCAATAGAAGAATTTACAGACCCCACAAACTCATGAAACAGATCGAATAAAGTTTCATAATATCTATTATCAAATATCTTATTAAGATTTTTTTCTTCGTAATAACCACGAGTAACATAATACTTATTAAACGATCTAATTAAATTAAAGCGCATTAATTTCTCGCCATCCTTCATTAATGGATATAAAGCAATAAGTAAGTTATCAGTACTAAACGATCGTAAAGAGTGTTTGTACAAACCCATTTGTATTTTCCGAGTAATTAAAGCTTTAACATCTTTAGATTTAAAATAAGGTATTTCCCCACTAACATACGCCTCTAAATTAACAACGTATGGTTTATTAAACACTAACTGATTAGGGAATATCTCCTCTACTTTTTTAGCCTTAAAGACATAGTAATCTAAAGTCTCGTGCGAACTAAATCCCTCTTTAATCATGGGAAATTCGTATTCACCCACAACTCTTTTTAGCATCAACACTTGATACGCCTGATTGTTGATATTCATGTCGCTGATAGTCATTGCCTGCAAATTATCTTGCCCAAGCTTTTTATCTTCACGACTAGCTTTTAATTTTTTTTGAATTTTTTTCTCTTCCTTTCTACTCAAAGCTCCGTGTAAAGCCTGATCCGCCCCCTCTTGCGTAAGAATAAAAGGGATTTTATTTTTAGCATTAAGCCAGTTACCATCACCTCTGTTTTGCCATCCGCTAATGTCTTTTATCTCAGCGCGCGCATCACTAAGGTGCAAATAAATTGTATCGCTAGGCTCAGAATACTGGGCAAAAGCAATATAACTCAAAAAACATATGCCTATTGTAAAAATAATTTTTCTCATATTAAAAGTAAATTTACTTAAATATATCGATATTAAAAGGTAATCGAAATCTATTTATCAACTTAATTATTAACAAATATAATGATTAATTAAGAATACCAAATCCGAATACATCTATAAAATAATAAAACCAAACATCCATAAAGCTAACCACTGATAACAAGCAAGTTACAAGCAATTAAGATGTATTTATGAATTATGTTATAATCAAAACACAATATTTAAAAACAAAAATTTTAGTCGTTTTAGTGATCTTTTCAACATTTTTTTTTAAAATAATTAAACACAAAGAGCAAATTTTTATTTATAATCACCGCTTAATTATGCTAACAGATAAAAAGTCAAACAAAAAAAACAACTTTAGCTAAAACAACAACTATAATCTGAACTTACGTACCAGTAGTTTGCGGTTTTAAGTCAGCATGAAGAAATCTTTTATTATATGACCATTTCATCACAAATATTGCAATAATTAATGCACTAATTGCCAATGCAAAACTAAAAGTAAAACCAAATACTTCGTAAAAAAACACTCCGGACAGAGGAGCAAATACCGCTCTCAAACCCGTTAACCAAAGATGTATAGATTGATATATATCTGCATCATCATCATCGCCAAAATATGCTGAGCCTATATTCCACAACAGAGGCATAGTTGCAGCAAAAAAGCCATGAAATACAATATACAGTATTAACGTATAGTAAATTTGGACACTAAAAACAGTAGTGTAGTACGGAAAATACTGCGTGATAGCCAGAAAAAAGAGATAGAGAGCCAAAGAGAGATATGTTATAACACCAAATTTTCGCGGATCTAACGCCCCTAACAGCTTACCAAAAAATGGCAATGTTGCTATTGCAATAATATTATAGCTGTTGCGGTAAAATGCCACACTAGAATAATTCAAATGCAACTCCTCATCGAAAAAGATATAAATTACTGTAACCGTGGTCATAAAGGCAAATCCATAAAGCATAAACCCTATTTCGAAATGTCGGTAAGAATGATTTGTTTTTAAAATGCAATACATCCTTTTTGCAGATTTTTTAATACTTTTAAAAAACGACACTTCACTCTCTTCTACAAGTTTTTTTGGTGTGTATTTAATATTACTAAGTATAAAAATAGAGGCAATACTTAATGTAGCAACAACCGGAAAAACGTAGATAAAAGCATAATTATCAACATCTAACAACATACCATAAGCAAATGTTACAACCAACATAACTACTTTATTAGCTGTTGTGGCATAGCTATACAAAAGACCAAAATTCTTATGTCTGTAATTCGATTTTAAAAACAGATTTATGAGTGGTTTTTCGATAGGATGACCTAAGAAATAGACCAGAAAAATGGCTAGAAAAATATAATGATATATAGAATCGCCACTAAAGGCTTCTGGAGTATGAGGGAAAAACGCTATTCCAAACATCGGCAATCGCGTAATCATTCCTTCGATACGCAATAAACGGCGTTTATTTTTACTTCTTTTAAGAAACTCATTAATAAAAATCAGAAACAAAAACACTATCATGCTAAATTGAAACAAAAAACCTAACTGATAGTTGGAACCATTTATACTTTTAATAAAAACAAACTCGTTTAAAGCCAACACCCCTAATACAACTCCTTCCAAAATGGAATAAATCATATGCAGTTTAAATGTTTGCTTCTCTCGATTTGTTAATCCTTTTACCATATTCATATCTACACTAAAAAAGTGCAAATTTAGTCTCTTTTTCTCCATTTTAATTAAATAAAAAAACTAATTTTGATTTTATGATAAAAAAAGCTGTTTTCACCTTTCTTACTTTAATAATATCTTTTGCTTCCTTTTCGCAAGACGTGAAAGCAAAAAAATTTTTGATACTGCACAACATGCTATCACAACCCGATACTGTTACTTTTTACTTTTGGCAAGATGCAGACACTCTATTTGCAAAAAAAATTACTAACCAATTTGTACCTACACGCGAAGATGACTTAAAAATACTCTCATACAAACAGCAATATGGCGATAATGTAATTACAGGATCAAAACTGTTTAATGGGAAAAATATTCTTTACAGAGTTGAAGATGAAAAATTCTTTATTAGTGGCGATACGCTATACAAAGAGATTACCACAAACAAATTATCAGCCGACTCTTTAAAAATTCTATTTCAAGAAAATGTTAATCCCATAAATTTTAAAAAATCACGCTATCAAGCCAACTTGCAAATAATTTCTAAAAACAGAACTAAAAGAAAAATAGTTTTGTTCCACCCTTCTCTTTTCGCAAAATCAAATACATCAAAAATCAAGCACAAAAAAGAGTGTTTCGACACAGTAGAACTTATTAAAAAGTGGGAATATAATAAAACGACATACTATTACATCTCCTTTTACTCCGATTGCTCTATCTCTAAAAAAAGACACTATTTTATTTTCGACAGGGAGTATAATTTCTATGCTTTCGACAACAAATACATTTCGCTCGACCTTGCACCACAAGCAGTTATCAAGCCTTTTAAAGGCAGTTTTACGATTCGATGATGACAGGATGCAGAATGTAGGATGATTTTTACCTTTTATAACTGCGGGGGGTTTCTGTTTGATTTTTTATCTGAGAGTTTTTTCTTTGCTTCTAAACGACGGCGTTTTGAAGCCTTTGTTGGCTTTGTAGCCTTTCGCTTTTTTACAGGAGTAAGAGCTTTTTCTATCAAAATATAAAACTTTTCAATTACATCAGATTTGTTGCGGTATTGCGAGCGCTCTTTCTGCGAAACTAATAACAATTCTCCATTGCTATTAATCCTAGCACTAAGCTTTTCAATAATTATCACTTTCTCTTTATCAGATAACAAAACAGAATCGGAGACATTAAAACGCAATTCAACTTTCGAATCGGTTTTGTTAACATGCTGCCCGCCGGGGCCACTGCTTCGGGATGTAGCGAACACAAATTCACTCTCTAAATTTCTTTTTCTTATCTGCATAATTAATTACTCTTTATGCAAAACTACGAAAAATTAAGGTTGAGTAATTAAATGGACAACCGTTAATAACAACAAATGAAGACACTCCACAATGCTATTTCAAGAGTATTACACATAGCAGCACAATAATTAGTAAAAACTTTTTCAATCCGGTTTTGATATAAAACAAAAAAACAAATAATATAAAGTATAATTTAAAAAAAAATATACCTTTACTCCCATAAAAGCAAAATATTTTTAATAAATAACTATGCTTCACAAAATAAACATCAATTAAAGCTAATTAAATCAGCAGTAAAAAAAACAGATGAAAATTAAAAGAATATTAACCGATATAAAATTTTGGATATTTATTTTTTTTGTAATCAGATTATTTGGTATTACTAATCCGCCTCTTGAAGTTGAACATAACTGGAGACAGACTACAGTAACAATGGTATCAAAAAATTTTATAGAAATTGATAACAATATTTTTTATCCAAGAATTGATATAGCAGGAGACAAAACGGGTATTACAGGAATGGAATTTCCTTTGTTTAACTATTTGATTTACTTAACATCCTGGTTGTTTGGTTATCAACACTGGTATGGACGATTAATAAATTTAATTATATCGAGTTTAGGGCTTCTGTTTTTCTATAAATTATCGAGAAAATATTTTACAGAGCAAGTATCTTTTTATTCCACAATAATATTGGCAGTTTCAATATGGTTTCAATTTTCGAGAAAAATAATGCCCGATACATTTTCCATGTCTATAATAATTGCAAGTATATTTTATGGAACTAATTATTTTGAATCAAAATTCCGAATAAAAAAATATCTATATTTAGCAGGCTATCTCACACTAATGGTGTTAAGCGTGTTATCTAAGCTACCATCAGGCTATCTTTTAATTATTTTCTCAATATTTATTTTAGATAAACATAAAAGAAAAATCGATTTTTATTTTGGTCTCTTTAATAGGATTTATACCTATTGTTTTTTGGTATTTCATTTGGATTCCGCATCTTGTTGATAAATATGAATTTTGGCATTTCTTTATGGGAAAAACTTTTTCACAAGGATTTAATGAAATAATTTTAAACTTACCTGAAACTTTTAGTAGGTTTTATGATACGGCCTTAAAATTTATTGGATTTGCAGCATTTTTATTTGGATTAATCTACTCGATAATCAAAAAAGAGAAAACCATACCTGTTCTGTTTACCTTAACTTTTCTAAGCTTCTGTATTATAATACTTAAGGCAGGATTTACTTTCCCTCATCATAATTATTATATAATTCCTTTTGTACCGGTTATGGCATTAATAGCCGGTTATGGATTAACTAAAATTGGGAATTCAAAAGTTGCTCTTTTTATTTTAATCATGATTGCTATAGAAGGGATTGCTAATCAGCAACATGATTTTAGAGTTAAAGAAAACTATTATCCCATTGTTAATCTAGAATCAGAACTTGATAAAA
>JAYEOD010000546.1:0-7243 GCA_034722575.1 Bacteroidota bacterium
TAACAAAACAGCACCTGGTACTGGAATAGGAACGGGGGCGTCAAACGAGATCACATAGATATTGGCCGAGCTTGCGGTGCCCCCATTTTGAACGACCCATCCCTGCTCGTTGGGTCCGAACGTGTAATGGGGCCACACTGAATTCTCTAGTGCAATTTGGGACGAGGCCGGAGATGCACCAAGCGTTGCGAACTGGTAGCCACCGCCGCTCACGACCTGGCCAGCCGGAGCAGACCATCCACCCCACCCAGTGGAAGCGTAGCCTAAACTGGGCGACTTGGTGATCGTGTAACCGGCCAGAGGATCGGCGTAGTAGAGTTCCATCTGAACGCCGCTGTTCTGTCCATTCAAAGCATTCTGCAGGATGAAGCCGTACTCATTCGCCCCATAGGTGTAGCCGAAGGGGGTCGTTTCTCCCGGCCCCACCGGCCTGAATGCCGAGAATTCCGAGATGGGATCGCCAGAGATGATCTTCGCACCCAGCACGACCTTGTCATTTTGAGACCATCCAGCCCAGCCATAGGGACCGAAGTTGAATGCTGCCGACGTCACCACCCCGTATCCCGGCAAAGTGGTGATATCCACCGGACCCGCCTGAGCTAAACCGCTTGCTGTCATTACTACTGCTAAAATTGTAATTAGCTTATTCATTTCCTACTCCTCCAAAAAAACATCGATCGTGACAGCTGCCGAGGCTGCGTTAGCCAAAAGCATGCAACTCAAGGCACAAATCATAATAATTTTTTTCATCATATCTAAAAAGAAAAGAATCGACAGCCCAATCCAAATAGCAAAAGCATAAAACGATCCTGCGTAAGCATAATCACGTTCGCGAGGCTGATATGGATTTTGATTCAGATAGACAACAATTGCCAGTCCGGTCATTAAAAACAGAAGCCCAACAATCAATGTATCTTTAGGTTTTTTCTTTAGTTGATAGAACAATCCTATCAAGCCAAATAAAAGCGGAAGGAAATAGTATTTATTATTAACCGGGCTTTGCATACTGGCAGGTAAATCAGATTGATTTCCTAATCTGGCATTATCAATAAAAGGAATTCCCGAGACCCAATTACCATGGTCTATACCACCATGTCCTTCGATATCATTTTGTCTTCCCGCAAAATTCCAGAAAAAATATCTCAAATACATATGTCCTACCTGATAGCGGAAAAAGAAGGTTAAATTCTCGCCAAAAGTAGGTTTATTAACTATCTCGCCATTAGAAGCTTGAATTGCTCTACCTTTTACTCCTCCCCACTTTTTATATGCACTAATATGTTGAGGTTTCAAATTACTCCACATTCTAGGAAAAATAGTAGTAAACTCCGAGTCATATACAGGAACAGTACCTTTTCTATCGTCAGTAATAACATACTCACCTTTTTCGCGATCGCTTTCATATATAGGACTTTTATCAGCATAGTCAACAACAGGAGAGTTATAATACTGGCCACTAAAAAGAGGAGTAGTACCATATTGCTCACGGTTTATATATGATAAAAAAGTCACTGCATCTTCAGGAGAGTTTTCATCGATAGGAGTATCAGCATTCGATCTGATTACAATCATTAAAAATGAAGAGTATCCAATTAACAAAAACACAAAACTTAAAAAGATAGTATTAAGTGCTGCCTTATGATCGCGGAAATAATAGCCGCCATACCCAACAACTCCTAAAGTAACTAATCGGAAAAACAGATTTGCCCCCGAAGAACTAGCTGCCAATAAAATCAATGTAAATATTGCCAATACAGCAATAAGGCTTTTATCGACTAATTTATTCTGAATATTTCTGGTATATTGAATACCCAGAACAAGAACGGCTATCAATATAAATGCAAAAAACAGTGTGCCGGAATTAAATGGCAAACCAAATGTATTAACAAAAAGGATTTCTGTTTTAGCAAATAGATTAACTATTTCGGGAATAACACCATACAATACAAACGCCAAAAGAACTATCGATAAAAGAAAAGTAAATATGGCTCCTTTATTTGTTGCATCATACTTTTTATAATAGTAGACAAATGCAATAGCGGGAATAGCGAGCAAGTTAAGCAAGTGCACACCAATTGATAACCCAACGAGGTAAACTATCAACAAAAGCCATCTATCGGCATGAGGTTCATCAGCCACCTGTTCCCATTTAAGAATAGCCCAAAACACTAAAGCCGTAAAGAACGACGACATAGCATACACCTCACCTTCTACTGCAGAGAACCAAAAAGAATCGGAAAAAGTATATGCCAAAGCACCTACTAAACCACTGCCCATAATTGCAAAAATACGTCCTTGAGTCATTTTTCCTTCCGCAGCAATAAGTTTTTTTGCTAAAGCAGTAATTGTCCAAAAAAGAAAAAGTATTGTAAAAGCACTGGTTAAAGCCGACATAGAATTCACCATTAAGGCCACTTTAGAAGTATCGCCAAAAGCGAACAGAGAAAAGAAGCGACCTAACATTTGAAACAGAGGTGCCCCGGGAGGGTGACCTACTTGCAATTTATACGCTGTTGCGATGTATTCACCACAATCCCACCAACTTGTAGTTGGCTCCATGGTAGAGAAATAAACAAATGCGGCAATAAAAAAGGTTATCCAACCTAAAATAATGTTGAGTTTGCGATAGTTATCCATTATAGTATTTCTATTTTTTTAGCGAAGTTAAGTATTTTGACGTAAAATCATATCTCATAGTAAGTAAATTAACATTATTTAGTTTTTAAAAACATCTTCGTTAAAAGAAAATAGTTTGAATATCAAGCAGATACTTTTTACATCAGACTTTCGATAAAAAAAAGACGCGTATTTTTTTCAAAAATATTTTGCAGAAAGAATATTTTTATATCTTTGCCATGTCTTTTAAGGAAACGAGAGGGACAGATTAAAAAAGGGATTGTCCCATGGTGTAATTGGCAACACGTCTGTTTTTGGTACAGAAGAGTTCAGGTTCGAGACCTGATGGGACAACAACAAGCTGCTTACAAATTAAGCAGCTTTTTTATTCTTTCATCAAGCAAATACCGATAAAAGAGTAATTTAAGATAATAATGATTGTCCCATGGTGTAATTGGCAACACGTCTGTTTTTGGTACAGAAGAGTTCAGGTTCGAGACCTGATGGGACAACAACAAGCTGCTTAATGTTTTAAGCGGCTTTTTTATTGCAATAATTTTTCTTTATAACCAAAACTTTTGGGGTAACTCATAATTTATTACCTTTGTTACGTAGGTAATACTACTTAATTTATCTATATAACTGGGAAAAATGAGCGCATATAAAATTAATTATTGGGTTACTATACTATTTATATTTATTGCAACTAGTGTCTATTCACAAAAAGCAGGGCATTTCTTTATAAAAAATTATACTTACGAAGATCACAGTTTTCATGAACAAACATGGGCAACTGTAGAGTCGGATTACGGAAAAATATTTTTTGGACATAACCTTGGCATTATAGAATACGACGGAAATAATTGGAATCTTATTGAAACACCGGCAAAAAGCGTTGTCAGATGTTTTAAAAAAGTCGATAATGGACTGATTTATGTTGGAGGAACTAATGAGCTAGGTTATCTGGAAAGAGATGAAAACAAAATAGTAAGATATCACAGTCTTACATATTTAATTGACTCTGCAAACAGAACTTTTAATGATATATGGAAGATTGCTATAAACGATAACCGCATCTATTTCAGATGTGACAAAGGAGTTGTTATATACAATCCAAAAGAGCGAACAGCCATCTTTCATAACACCGAAAAATTTGGGCGATTCATACAATTATCCGATAAATGGTTTTATCATGACTTTGAAAAAGGATTAGCTCCTTTAGAAGGAGACTCTTTGATTTATGACGAAAAATATTCTGCTTTTAAAAAGATGTTTTTGTATGTGAATACCAACTATTCAAAATCAATGACACTGATATGTGATTACAAAAAAGGATTTCTTATATACAACTCTGTAAACAACAGCTTTTCTCCTTGGAAAAACTCTATCAACAAAGAAATATCCAACAATATTCACAATGGTTTAACATTAAATTTTGAACATTTTCTTTTTATCACTAACGACTACGGAGCAATTATAGTAAATAAAAAGGGGGATGTAATTTCTGAAGTCAATAAGACTCAAGGACTTAGGGAAAACAGTATTCTTAATGCATATACTGATAACCACAACAATATATGGTTTAATTTAAATAATGGGATGGCTCATGTAGAATATGCACAACCATTCTCTATACTAGATGAAAAGTATGGAATTGAAGGATTCCCATACTTTAGCTTTGTCGATAATGATATGCTATACACAGCCACAACAAATGGATTATACAATATCGATTTATCAGAAGATAAATTTAATTACAAATCGAAATACAAAAACACAGAATTAAGCAATGCCCCATTTTTTTCTCATATTAAATCGGGCGATACTATCTTAATAAGTTCTTCACTAAACATCTATTCAAAAGAGGACGATAAGTTTAAAAAAATATACAACAAAATGGCATGGTCGTTTTCTAAATTCGACAACCATTTTATAGCCACAACACATGAAGGGATCATTAAACTCTTTCGCGATAAGAACAAATGGAAAATCGAACCTATTAAAGGGGTAAATAAAACTTTCAAATTCTGCCTTGTCGAAAGCCCTAATACCATATGGGCATGTCAAGAAGTTGAAGGAATATTCAAACTTACACTTAACAATGAACACGACTCTATAGTTAAAATTGACATTATTAACAAAGGGCTACCCACTAAGGTAAACAACCGTATTTACAAATATAATGATTCATTTATTGTAGCATCCGGAAACGGAATATACAAATTTAACAATGACACAAAATCATTTAAACCTGTAAATGAGATAAATAAATATATTGGAAAAGGGGGAGTAAAATATTTTAATCAAACAAACGCTAAAAAGAAAGGTTTTTGGTTTTGGTCTGAAAATAACAGACTATATCATGGAGGCATGGTGAAATTTGAATTTGGCGGCACAAACTTTGACACTATATCCTTTCAGAAATTACAAAGATATCAGGTGTATGATATAGATGAATATGGCGACAATGTATTTTTTACTACCGAAGATGGTGTTATAGTTTATGATATTGCAAAGCATAATACAAAAGGTGTTTTTAACAGCTTTATAAGCGAAATAACCAATTACGCCGGCGACTCAATACTTTTTGGAACATTTATTAATTGGGATAGACAACCGCAAATATTTTCATACAAAGACAACGACATAACCTTCCATTTTGGAGCCAATTTTTATCAAAATAATATTGATTTAAAATATTCTTACTTTTTAGAAGGATTACATAATAAATGGTCGAAATGGAGCACCTCACCACAAATAAAATTTAATTCTTTGCCTTACGGAGAATACACTTTTCGTTTAAAAGCGAAAAATATTTACGGTGAAATCAGCGAAGAATCCACTTTCCCATTTAAAATAAAAGCTCCGTGGTATTTAACAGGATATGCTTTTTTTGCAATGATATTATTATTGGTGCTTACCATTATAATTTTTATCAGGATAAAAGAAAAACAACTGAAGCACAAAAATATCGTTCTTGAAAAAATAGTTGATGAAAGAACCAGAGAACTCCAAATACAACGAAACCAATTAGAAAAAGAAAAAATTAAAACAGAGGAACTAAATATTACTAAAGATAAATTCTTCTCGATAATAGCACACGACTTAAAAAACCCTTTTAACTCGTTATTAGGGCTCACAGAAATTCTTTACGAAGACTATAACGAACTTGATGATGAAGAGAGGCTAGATATTATTAATAATCTACGCAAATCATCAAATCATACTTACGACCTACTCGAAAATCTTTTAACATGGTCGCGAACACAACGAAAAGAGGTGATCAGGGAGCCCAACACTTATAATATTTATAATCTGGTTGATGAAACTATTAACCTGCTTAAAAATAATATCATACAAAAAAGCATTACTGTTCATAATGATGTATCGACAGATACCGTTGGTTTTTTCGATAAGAACATGATAATTACAGTAATTCGAAACCTTATATCTAATGCGATAAAATTTACTGATAAAAAAGGAGTAATAGAAATTAGTGACAGAATAGATAATGGTAAGATTATTATTACTGTAAAAGATAATGGAGTAGGAATTAATGCAGAGAACTTAAAAAACATATTCGTTGCCGATAAACAAACCAAGAGCAAAGGAACTGCCAACGAAAGTGGTACAGGACTGGGGCTTCTTATTTGCAAAGACTTTGTGGAGCAAAATGGTGGTAAACTAACTGTAAAAAGCGAATTAACTAAAGGCAGCGAATTTATTTTTTCTTTAAAACAACAGAAATAATAATTCAACTTTTTTATCGATCATTTTAACACTTATTTGATATTACGTAGTAATCGCAAACCTCTATTAATACTTTATTAATAGGCGATTCATCGTTTTCAATCTCTTTACTAAGCCCATATTTCTCATTCAATTTTTGCAAAAGATTTTCTACTGCTTCATTAAAATCGAATGTAATTTTTAAAAACTCTGTTTTAGTCTCTTTATCCGCATTAATAGAAATTTCTGCGGGCATATTCCTAATAGCAAGGGTTAATCTTATATATTCTAAAAAGTATGGTTCTAAAGATTTATCTTTTTTAATTTTCTCAATCATAATTTTTAATTTTCTGCAAAAATAAAAAAAGCTGCCCATAAACGAGCAGCTTTTTTTTATTTTACCTAATATCTGCAAGTCACGGCGTGACTTCTTAATAATCTGCATTTTGTAAAAATAACTAATTACCTTATTCAAACTTAGTCACACCGTGACTGTCAACAGATTAATTGGTTACTTGCATATTTAAGATTTTATCAAACAGTTCCTTTATTTAACAACAATCTTAGTAATTTCTTTTTTATTATCGACCGAAACAACAACAAAATACAATCCTGAAGCAGCAGAGCTCTTCGCATTCCACTCGAAATGCAACTCTTGTGCTTTTACATCACCACAAAAAAGACTCTCCATTTTTTGTCCGAAAGAGTTACAAACCTCAACAGACAATTCCGAATTCTGTTTTATATCAACATCAATATTAAAAATCGAAGACGATGGATTAGGATAAACATTTGTGTTTCCTTTTTCTATATCCTCAAATTCGGGAAGAGTAGTATTTATATCTGGTTTTTGAAGCTGTACAGAAGTATAAATTCTGTATTCTCCGGCAGATAGAGC
>JAYEOD010000547.1:0-7226 GCA_034722575.1 Bacteroidota bacterium
CTCGATTCTCATTTTACATTTAATGTTTTAAATTCTTTATCAGCATCAATTTTACGCAACGAAAGAAAAGAGGCATACAAACAGCTTATAATTTTTTCAAAAGTATTACGCCACTCTTTCGACAAGTCGGAATCCATAGTATATTCTTTAGAAAATGAGATAGAATTTATACAAAACTATCTTGTGTTAGAAAAATACAGATACAAAAACAAATTTGAATATAATATACAGATAGATGATGATGTTAATTTAATGCACAACATCCCGAAAAGGATGATACAAATATTTATCAGCAATTCGATACGACACGGTATTATGCCACTGACTACAGGAGGAAAAATAGACTTAAAAATAGAGAATGACAAAAATAATTTGGTTATAACAATTGAAGATAATGGAATAGGCAGAGAGAGTGCCGAATCGTCGAACAAGCTTCATCCTCCGGGTGACACACTAAAATTCATTAAAGAACTTTTTACTATTTTCAATAAAAAAAATCGACACAAATTAGAGTATCATTATTTTGATTTATACAAAAACGGGAAAGAATCCGGAACAAAAGTAAAGATACATATCCCTAATAATTTTAATTTCGATATTCTATAATACCAATTAAACATCAACATACCCGATAAATCCTTCATCTATTCCAGTTTTACCGCACTTCAAATTTGAAGATTATAAAACAGAAAAATATTTTGGATTTATGTCGGCGATTTTGAAATTTAACCTAAAACAAAAGAGGCTATTTCTCAATTGAAACAGCCTCTTGTATTTAAAATATATCAAGTCTATTTTTTAACAAACTTAAAATTCTTACCTGCATAAACAGCAGACTCTCCAAGCATCTCTTCGATACGAAGAAGTTGATTATACTTTGCAATTCTATCAGAACGGCTAGCAGAACCTGTTTTAATTTGACCTGTATTAAGGGCCACAGCAAGATCGGCAATAGTAGTATCTTCAGTTTCGCCAGAACGATGACTCATAACAGAAGTATAAGCATTTTGAGTAGCAAGATTAACAGCATTAATAGTTTCTGTTAATGTTCCTATTTGGTTTACTTTAATAAGAATAGAGTTGGCAACTTTTTTATCTATACCTTGCTGTAATCGCTCAGTATTAGTAACAAAAAGATCATCACCAACCAGCTGTATTTTATCCTTCAACAAATCGGTATGCATTTTCCAACCATCCCAATCATCTTCAGCCATACCATCTTCAATAGAAATAATAGGATATTTATCTACCCATTCTTTCCAGTAATTAGCCATTTGCTCAGGAGTAAGTTTCTCGCCTGTTGACCACTTTAAGTGATACACATTTTCTTCTACATTAAAGTATTCAGAAGAAGCAGGATCAAGAGCAATATAAATATCTTTTCCCGGAACATAACCTGCTTTTTCAATAGCTTTAGTAACTAATTGGATAGCCTCTTCGTTAGATTTCAGGTTAGGAGCGAATCCACCTTCATCACCAACGTTAGTTGAATAGCCAAGTGATTTAAGCAATGATTTAAGGTGATGAAAAACCTCTGTACCCATTTTTAGTGCATGACTAAAACTATCAGCACCAACAGGCATAATCATAAACTCTTGAAAATCGATACTATTATCGGCATGAGAACCTCCGTTAAGGATATTCATCATTGGAACAGGAAGAGTAACAGCATTAACACCCCCCACATATCGGTAAAGAGGCTGCATAGTTTCTTGAGCAGCAGCCTTAGCAACAGCTAAAGAGACACCAAGAATAGCATTAGCACCTAATTTAGCTTTATTAGGAGTACCGTCAATTTCCATCATTAAAGTATCAATAATAACTTGCTCTTCAACAGGCATACCAATTAATTCCTCGGCAATAATATCGTTAACATTTGTAACAGCCTTTAACACACCTTTTCCCAAGAAAGCCTCTTTATCATTATCACGCAGTTCAACTGCTTCATGAATACCTGTAGAGGCTCCTGAAGGAACTGCTGCTCTACCAAAAGCACCTTCTTCAGTATAAACATCAACTTCAACAGTAGGATTCCCTCTAGAATCTAAAATTTGTCGTGCTATAATATTTGTAATCAAACCCATAATTTTATCTTTTAAAAATTCAACTAAAACAAAATAATTATTCAAAGGTACATATAATAAAAGTGTCCATAAAAAATATTTTCCGAAAACGTTTTAAATGAAAAAATCAATTAAAATATGACAAAAAAAAGGATAAGATCGAAACCTTATCCTTTTAATAGATTCAAAGAAGAATTATTTATCTTCTTTTTTTTCTTCTACAGGCTTTTTTGTTTTAACCTCTTCAGTTGTAGCTTCTGTAGCAGGAGATGCAACTTCTGTAGTTTTTTTACCTGCACGGCGTGTTCTTTTCTTAGTTGCCTTTTTAGCAGAACCTTCTTTAAGAAGATTTTCATTATAGTCAACTAATTCGATCATTGCCATCTCAGCGTTATCACCAAGGCGAGTACCTAATTTAATGATACGAGTATATCCTCCCGGACGATCTGCAACTTTAACAGAAACCTCACGAAATAATTCGGTAACAGCTTCTTTATTCTGCAAATGAGAGAACACTATTCTTCTTGAATTAGTAGCATCATTCTTAGAACGCGTAATAATTGGCTCAACATAAACACGCAGTGCTTTAGCTTTTGCTAAAGTAGTTTGTATGCGTTTATGTATAATAAGCGATGAAGCCATATTCGCCAACATTGCTATTCTATGAGCACGCTTTCTTCCTAGATGATTAAATTTCTTACGATGTCTCATTTTACTTATTCCTTATCTAATTTATACTTCGCAGTGTTCATTCCAAATTCTAAACCTTTTGTATCCACAAGTTCATCTAACTCGGCAAGAGATTTCTTACCAAAATTACGAAACTTAAGAAGGTCATTTTTATTGAAAGCGACTAGTTCTCCAAGCGTATCGACATCAGCGGCTTTTAAACAATTAAGAGCTCTTACTGATAAATCGAGATCCACCAACCTTGTTTTAAGCATTTGACGAATATGTAATGTATTTTCATCAAATTCTTCTGTAACAGATTTCTCTTCAGTATCAAGTGTTATCTTTTCATCAGAGAATAACATAAAGTGGTGTATCAATATCTTGGCTGATTCTTTTAAAGCATCCTTAGGATGAATTGAACCATCAGTGTCAATATCTAAAACCAACTTTTCATAGTCAGTTTTTTGTTCTACCCTATAGTTTTCTACATCAAAACACACATTTTTTATAGGTGTATGAATAGAATCTATCGAAATAGTACCAAGAGGTGCATTAGCAACTTTATTTTCTTCAGCAGGTACGTAACCACGTCCTTTTTCAATAGTAAGGTCGATGGTTAGCTTAACAGAAGAATCCATATGGCAAATTTCCATATCAGAATTAATCACCTGAAAGACATTTAAAAATTTATTAATGTCACCAGCGTTAAACACTTCCTGATCGCCAATTATTATTTGGACTTTTTCGCTTGTCTCCTCTTCGATTTGCTGTTTGAAGCGAATTTGTTTCAGGTTTAATAAGATATCGGTAACGTCTTCAACTACTCCTTTAATAGTAGAGAATTCGTGATCTACTCCCTCGATGCGAACGTTAGTAATAGCGAATCCTTCTAAAGAAGATAAAAGGATACGTCGCAACGCGTTACCGAAAGTTATACCGAAACCAGGTTCTAAAGGACGAAATTCAAATATTCCGTGAAAGTCGTCTGCTTCATTCATTATCACCTTTTCAGGTTTTTGAAAAGCTAAAATTGCCATAAACTATTTTCCTTTATTGGTTGACCAAATAGGGTTAACTATTTTTTACTTCGAATACAATTCAACGATCAATTGTTCCTTAATATTTTCAGGAATTTCTTCTCGAGTAGGAACTTGAGTCATCTTACCTTTAACGTTAGCATCATCCCATTCAAACCAAGAGTATTGATTTTTACGAACAGCTAAAGATTCGGTAATGATTTCTAATGATTTCGATTTTTCGCGAACACCAACAACATCACCCTCTTTAACCTCGTATGAAGCGATATTTACCACTTTAGAGTTAACTGTAATATGTTTGTGTGAAACCAATTGACGCGCACCTGCACGAGTAGGTGAAATACCTAAACGATATACTACGTTATCAAGACGAGACTCAGCCAATTGCAACAAAATCTCACCGGTAATACCAGTTTTATGGGTAGCCTTCTTAAATAAATTGCGGAACTGTTTCTCTAATATACCATAAGTATATTTCGCTTTTTGTTTCTCCATCAACTGTAATCCGTATTCAGACTGTTTCTTACGACGTCGAGAATTACCATGTTGCCCTGGAGGATATTTTTTCTTTTCGTAACTTTTATCCTGTCCGAAGATAGGGTCATCAAATTTACGAGCTATCCTAGTTTTTGGGCCTATATATCTTGCCATACCATTCTTTTTTTTTAGTTGTTACTTAAAAAGATAAACAACAATTAAACTCTTCTACGTTTAGGTGGACGACATCCATTATGTGGTAATGGAGTCACGTCACGAATCTCTGTCACTTCAATACCTCTTGTATGGATGGTACGAATTGCAGATTCTCTTCCTGAACCAGGTCCTTTTACTAATACTTTTACTTTTCTAAGTCCCAAATCGTACGCAGTTTTAGCACATTCTTCTGCAGCTAACTGAGCAGCATACGGGGTATTTTTCTTAGAACCTCTAAAGCCCATTTTACCGGCAGACGACCATGAGATCACCTGACCAGAAGCGTTTGTTAGTGAAATGATGATATTATTGAAAGTAGCACTAATATAAGCTCTTCCAACTGGCTCAACATTCACTTTACGTTTACGGGTTACTTTTCCTTTTTTCTTTGCCATAATTCGTTAATAAATTCTTTCTCTAAAACCATTTAAAATTTCAGAGATTTAAATTTTTTTATTTAACAGCCTTTTTCTTATTAGCAACGGTCTTTTTCTTACCTTTTCTAGTTCTGGCGTTATTTTTAGTTCGTTGTCCTCTTAAAGGTAATCCAATACGATGACGAATACCTCTATAACTACCTATATCTTGTAGTCGTTTGATATTCATCTGGATTTCTGTTCGTAATTCACCTTCGACAGACATATCGTCTCCAATGATACCACGAACTGCTTTAATGTCGTCGTCACTCCAGTCTTGCACATTCTTGTCGTGAGCTATTCCAGCTTTATCCAAGATTTTTGCAGCTGTATTACGACCAATACCAAAAATATACGTTAAACTAATAACGCCATGTTTATTACCTGGTAAATCTACTCCAGCTATCCTTGCCATATTCTAAACTAAAATTTAGTTAATTTACTTATCCTTGTCGTTGTTTAAACTTAGGATTTTTTTTATTAATAACGTATAATCTCCCTTTTCTACGTACAATTTTGCACTCAGGAGATCTCTTTTTAATAGATGCTCTAATTTTCATCGTTTTACAATTTTGCTTATTATTTTGCAAAGGTAATAAAATACAGCTTTGATTTTACTTATACCTGAAAACAATTCTTCCTTTTGATAGGTCATACGGAGACATCTCCACTTTGACGCGGTCTCCAGGAAGAATTTTTATATAATGCATTCGCATTTTTCCAGAAATATGAGCTGTAATTTCATGACCATTTTCTAATTCGACCCGAAACATTGCATTTCCTAAGGATTCTTTTACAGTACCATCTTGTTCAATTGATGTTTGTTTTACCATCTAAATATGTTATTTATTTTCTAACACTTTTTTTATTCCATCATAACTGGTTAAAACATCAGCTTTTCCATTTCTAATAGCAATTTCTCGTTCGAAATGTGCTGAAGGTTTTCCATCTGCCGTTCTAATAGTCCAGCCGTCTGACTCTTGAACGATTGATTTTGTACCTAAATTGATCATTGGTTCGATACAGACTGTCATTCCTTCGCGCAATTTAACACCCATTCCCGGCATACCATAATTAGGTATTTCGGGATCTTCGTGCATCTCTTTGCCAATTCCATGACCAACAAGTTCTCTTACAACTCCGTATCCAAAATGTTCGGCATATCGTTGAACAGCACTACCTATATCACCTACACGATTTCCGGCAACAGCCTGTTCAATTCCTCTATTCAATGACTCTTCTGTTCTAACAAGTAAATCAGACACCTCTTTTGAAATTTCACCTATTCCAAAAGTATATGCTGAATCACCATAGTAACCATCAATGATAGTTCCACAATCAACCGAAACAATGTCTCCCTCTTTAAGCACATAATTTCCAGGGATACCATGTACTACTGCATCATTTACAGAAATACAAAGTGTCCCCGGGAAGCCACCATAACCTTTAAACCCGGGAAGCGCTCCATTATCTCTAATGAATTCTTCAGCAAGAGTATCAAGATCTATAGTCTTAATACCGGGTTTAATTACTTTAGCTACTTCAGCTAATGTTTCACCAACGAGCAACGAACATCTTCTTAAAAGTTCAATCTCCTCATTTTTCTTAATCTTAATCATACGCCATTTATTATTTTAATACTACATTCCCAATGCTGATGAACGTCCTTTGATTCTTCCTGATTTTGTTAAACCATCGTAGTGACGCATTAACAAATGGCTTTCCACTTGTTGTAGCGTATCTAAAACAACACCTACGAGAATCAATAATGAAGTTCCACCATAAAACTGAGCAAATTGGGTATTAATACCAATAAGACTAACTATTGCAGGCATAATAGCAACTAAAGCTAAGAAAATCGAACCTGGTAAAGTAATTCTTGACATTGCATTATCAAGAAATTCAACAGTTTTCTTTCCTGGTTTTACACCCGGAATAAAACCGCCGTTTTTCTTCATATCATCTGCCATTTGCTGAGGATTGATAGTAATAGCAGTATAAAAATAAGTAAATGCAATAATCATCAATGCAAATACAAAATTATACCAAAACCCATTAATATCAGTAAAAGCACGAGCAAAACCTGTTAAGGCCTCTGATTCAGCAAAACCTGCTAAAGTAAGAGGCAAAAACATAATTGCCTGCGCAAATATAATAGGCATAACACCGGCAGAATTTACTTTAAGTGGTATATATTGTCGTACACCACCGTACTGCTTATTACCAACAACACGCTTAGCATATTGTACAGGAATCCTTCTTGTACCTTGAACTAATAAGATAGTCAACAAAATAACTAAAACCAAAACCGCAATTTCAACAACGAAAATCACTAGTCCGCCACC
>JAYEOD010000548.1:0-7221 GCA_034722575.1 Bacteroidota bacterium
ACTAGTAATTTGAAAGTGAAATTCTTCTCTTTCAACAACTCTTCAATTGTTAAAACATCATATTCAAACTTCTGCTTCTCATTATTCAATAATATTTCCATATCTTAATTTTAATCATCCAGTCAATCGGTGGCTAAGAAGAGATAAAATTCAACCTCAATTCTCAGTAATCATTGTACTACTTTTATTACTATAAAAAATAATAAATGTCGGACAAAAATAACAAATGATTACTAGCTATACCAAATAAGTGTTAAAATGAACGATAAAAAAATTTAATTATTTTTTTGGAACACAGATAACACGGATCGTACTGGTCTGCGCAGTTTTTTTTTGATCCACTGAAAGTGGATTTATAACTTTGCTTAGCAGGAAGCTACTTAACTATAATTAAACTATCACCAAAATTCATCTTGGTGTAAACAGATACCCAACAATATTTTCCATCAGCCTGCTTCAAGCAGGCTTTCAACCCTAAACAGTCCACAGATTATATCTCGTCATAATTTGTTTATTCATGTAGAAGAGATATCTTAAATAGCCTGAAAGACTTTAAACCATTAGATAACAAAAACTCAAGGCAATATAATAATAAAAAACCAATAAAATATTTTGCTTTATAAAAACTTATCTATACTTTCACTAAAGTTATTGCAAATTATTTTAATAGAAAATGAAGTGTCTCACACATAGAAAATGTAACATATATTATAATTAGCCTATAAAAACCCAAAGAAATAATGAAAAATATTACGCTATCATTAATACTTACATTGTTTTGTATAACAGCAACACAAGCGCAAATAACACGCGGTGCACTGCCCGGAGAAATCTATATTACTTCGGAGACTTATAGAGATATTAATAATAATAGGCATAGTGCGGTATTCTACTCAGCAGAAAATGGCAAAAACCTTACTATGCAATATGAATATATTCAGAATTCCCCACCTAATGAAATGGAAATAGGAAGTGTAATTGGTGATGCTACGCCTGGCGTTGTATATGGTATTAACTCAGATGAATTATGGGTGAGCTTTGACTATGGAGTGAATTGGGAATTTAGAGAGGATTATTATTATTTTAGTTTTGTAGCAAGTTTTACTGATGGAGAAATCTATAAAAGAGGTGATGGCAACTTATATAGTAGTGAAAATTATGGTGAAGAATTTGAGTTAATTGTAGAATCTTTAACGGAACCATTGTCTGACGTTGGTTGTCAAGCCGGTGAATTGTATGGCTTTACGGGCTCAGGAGGGGTTGGGTATAATTTGTATCACAGTACAGATTATGGCCAAACATTTACAGAAACTCCTATTGACAGCACTGTTGCCTTTTGGTCGGTAGAAGGCGAATACCCTAGAATATCACGAGGAACAGAGCCCGGCGAATTGTATCTTGTGTCGTGGTGGCCGTGGTCTGCACCACATTTTAAGATTTTTCATAGCACAGACTATGGCAATACATGGAATTTAAAATATACATCGCCAAATATTGACCTTTTTTATTGGAATATAAAATTCACTGCCGGGCGACAACCCGGATCATTTTATATGGCACGCTATATCTTAAATGAAACATGGTCTCATTATTTACTATTCATAGATTATAGCACCGATTATGGAGAAACGTTTACAACCAATTCTTACGAATTAGATTCTCTGTTTACTACCTCTATCAACAACATTGAAAAACCCGATTTTAAACTAACAGCTAATCCAAATCCGTTTTCTGAAAACACAAATTTGATGTTTGAGTTACCTTTACATTGTAATACTCCCCTTTTAACTATTTACAATATGTATGGAAAAACAATCAGACAGTACAATATAACCGGAAAACAGTCGCAACAGTGGAACGGTGAAGATAATAATGGAAATATTATGCCAAGTGGAGTCTATTTTTATAACATTAAACTTGGCAATGTTTCTTCAATTACTAATAAATTAATTTTAACTAACTAAATTAAATTATGAAAAAAACCTAAGTACATGACAAAAAATTAAAAACATTCATATTTTCTTTAAATTCAGAGTTTAAAAGCACCGATGCAATGTATGATAATCCATATTTAAATAGGCTTTTAGCCTTTCTCCCATGTTTTTTAGTGGCGATTTGTTTCACATTCTCATGTAAGTATATCCCTACTTTATAACACCAAATAAAAGCAATCATCACCAATCAACCAATCTCACCACAGATGCTTCAACCTCCCTGTCCTCCGAAGCGAAAGCAAAGGGGGAAACCTCAATCAGTCATTCATCCAATCATTTTTATTGCATAATTACACCATTGTATAATTGTATCATTCATTCTTTCAACCTCCTTGTCCTCCGAAGCCAAAGCGAAGGAGGAAATCTCAACTCTCGTCTTTCAACAAAATCTCCAACACCAAATTAGCCTGCATCCCTGCAACAATAGCAACTCTGGGAGCTAAAGGAGGATTATTTTCTGACACTTCAGATTTTTCATCGCCGCAAATATATAAGTTATCAACTTGTCGCAACTTAAGGATATTATTTTCGCCATACCCGGCCATCCCTAAAGCCGAAATAATTTTCTTTTCAGCCATTTCCAACAATACTATTTCAATAATCATCGACTTCATCTCAGCCTTATCAAAGGCTTCTACAATAATATCACACTCGGCATACAGCTCAACAATACTTTTTTCGTCGAGTTTAATAGAGTGAGCTTCAACTTCTGTTTCAGGATTTATTCTCGATATATTCTCTTTTAATGCCACTACTTTCATCTCTCCTATCTGATCTAAAAAGAAATATTGTCGGTTAAGATTTGTTTTCTCAACAACATCAAAGTCAGCAATAATCAACTTCCCAATACCTGAACGCGCCAATGCCACGGCACAATTTGAACCTAAGCCTCCGGCTCCGGCTATACCTACAGTATAATTTTTTAATTTGCTTTTTATCTCTTCAAAAGTCATAACAAAAACACTTTATGCATATAACCAATAAAACTTGCTGTGCCGCCGCCTGCAGCAATTGCATCTATCACTCTATAATCGTTATTATCGAAAACTGAACCAAACAACACTTTAATATTTCTATATTCTAACATCTCTTTATTCATAATTGTAGAGGGGCCCAGCATAAAGATATCACATCTCGGCTTAGTGGCATCAACAATATCCATAAAAGTATTATTTAAAATAGATGTAGATGTAAGTACTATTGCATCAGCCTTTTTAATATATTCAATTTGCTCTTGCATACTTGTCAGCACACTATCCGAATCGGTTTTATCAAAAATATGTAATGGGATTTTTTCTTTCTTAAATTTCTTCACTAATGATTTAAAAAAACCTATCATCACAACATTACTATATTTTGTAAAATCTAATTCATCAAAAATATCTATTTCAATATTATATTGATTTTGATTGTTAAAAAAAGCATTATAATATGCATTTACAACAATTCGGTGCTCGATATTATTAACATCAAAATTATCCAGATCACTGATTTTAACATCTACTTTATTCATCAAAGTAGCACACACACCCAAATTCCCATCTTTTAACAATACTGCTACATATTTTTCGCCACAAGTAACCGACTCTATTATTGAAGTATCAATTTTATTGCTCTTATAAAAACGCTGTAATGGCTCTAACATATTTTTTTTACTTTTCGTGATTATCTCTTTAAACTACTAACGCAACCCCGCGGTTACACTTATTCAAAATATTTCGTTAACTATTTACAAACATGTCCACAGATAACACAAATAAACAAAATAGTTCTAAATAAAAATTAAAACTACTATAAAAAATAAAAACTCACAATCATCTCAAAACACAATAGCGTTATGCATCCGGTAACATATTGAGATTAGCTGCATTAAAAATATTTTAAGACAATTATTTTTATATTTTTGTAAAAATGAAAACTATAATTATAATAAAAGATATATAACTATGAATCTCGAGGAAATGAAAAAGAAGCATAAATTGCTTCGGGAGTATAAATACGATATTACTCCGCTAGATAAAGGAACTACAGATAAAACTCTGTATATTAATGTATCTGATAATACCATCGAAGAAAGAGCTGTACCTTCACTTATGAAAGAAAAATTTATTGGTGGAAAAGGATATGGCTTAAAAATGTTGTGGGATGCTACAAAACCCGACACTAAATGGAACGATCCTGAAAATGAAATTATTATAACTCCAGGTCCAATTAGTGGAATCACACAATATGCAGGAGCAGGAAAATCTCTTGTTGTATCTATCTCTCCTACCGATTTCGTGATGGATAGTAATGTTGGTGGTTATTTCGGCCCATTCTTAAAGTTTTCCGGTTTCGATTCGTTAGAATTGCAAGGAAAAGCTAAAGAAGATATTATAATATTTATTGATGGAGTAAACGGGAAAATTGAAATTTTCGAAGCTCCTGAAGAAAGTGTAGATAGTCACGTATTGGTAGAAGAACTTACCGAGATGTATGCCGAAAATGAGAAAGATAAAAAAAATATTAGTGTTGTTTCTTCCGGTAAAGCTGCAGAGAATTCTTTAATAGGAATGCTTAATGTAAGTTTTTACGACAATAAAAAGAAAGAAATAAGACTTAAGCAAGCCGGCCGTGGTGGAATTGGAACTGTTTTTAGAGATAAAAAAATAAAAGCTGTTGTAGCAAAAGTGCCGGGAATTAGTGGAAATGCTAATAATGTTGTTGATGTTGACGCTATTCGCGAAAGAGGGAAACGTTTCAATAAGGAAATGAAAGAACTTGACGATGAGCAAGCAGAAATGAGAACTAAGGGAACTGCTCACTTAGTTAATATTATGAACGATTATGATTTATTACCTGTAATGAATTATAAATATGGTAGCCATCCGGATGCAGATAATATCCATTCTGAAGTTTGGAAAAAATTATTTAATCAAGATTCTCCTGATGGTTGTTGGGTAGGCTGTACAATGGCTTGTGCCAAAGGTGTTACTAATTTCGAATTAACAACAGGACCATATAAAGGACAAAAAGTTATTGTGGACGGACCGGAATATGAAAATGCCGGTGGCTTAGGTTCTAACGCCGGAATTTTTGATCCTCAATATATTCTTGAAGCAAACTTTTATTGCGATACTTATGGTATTTGTACTATTACATGGGGTACTCTTGTTGCATTTATTATGGAATGCTACGAAAATGGTATCATAAATAAAGAAATTACAGGAGGTTTAGAATTAAACTTCGGAAATAAAGAGGCAGCTATAGAATTACTACATCGCTTAGCTCGTGGCGAAGGATTTGGTAAAATTGCCGGATTAGGTATTGCTAAAATGAAAGAGATATTTGTTAAGGAATATGGTGCCGATAAAGCTTTTCTTGATGATATAGGAATGGTAAACAAAAATTTAGAGTATTCCGAGTATGTATCAAAAGAGTCTTTAGCTCAACAAGGTGGTTTTGCTATGACAAATAAAGGCCCTCAGCACGACGAAGCATGGCTTATTTTTATGGATATGGTAAATAATCAAATTCCTACTTTCGAAGATAAAGCCGAAGCTCTTCATTATTTCCCAATGTCGAGAACTTGGTTTGGTTTAGTTGGATTCTGTAAATTACCTTGGAATGATGTTGAACCTGCTAATAATGCAGAAACTGATGAGCCTGCTAAAGTGCCTGAGCATATAGATAATTATGTTACTATATACAAAGCTGTTACAGGTAAAGACTTTAATGCGGATATGATTGTTAGCGATTCGGAGAGAGTTTATAACTTCCAAAGAATTTTTAATATCAGAAGAGGATATGGTGTTAGAAAATATGACGCTCAACCTTATAGAGCTTGTGGTCCGGTTACTGTTGAAGAGTACGAATCTAGAGTAGAAAGATACGACGGTCAGATGAAAGAGAAAATCGGAGTTGACCCTAAAGGAAAATCTACTGAAGAAAAAATTGCTATTACAAGAAAATATCGTGAAGGAATTTACGAAGAATTACTTGATGCTGTTTATAAACGTAGAGGATGGAATAAAAATGGAGTTCCTACAATTGAGCATTTACAAAAATTAGGAATGGATCTTCCTGAAGTTATCGAAGTTGTTAAAGATTTACAATAAAATATTTAAAAGGCGGTGTAAATGCCGCCTTTTTTATTTATAAATCAGCAGATTATTTCGTAATACAAATATGTTTGCGGATTTAAGCTTATATAAATAGATGATAATTAACTGATAATATTATGTTTAAAACTAATGAGTATTTTGATGGCAATGTAATGTCTATTGCATATACTACTGCAGAAGGTGACAATGCTACAATTGGAGTTATGGCAAAAGGCGAATACGAATTCGGCACTGCCACAGTAGAATATATGACTGTTACTTCAGGTAAAATGAATGTTCTACTTCCTGACACTACTGAATGGAAAGAATATAAAGAATTTGAAACCTTTATTGTTGATAAAGACAAAAAATTCAAAGTAAAAGTTGATGGTGATACTTCATACAGATGTCTGTATAAATAGCGTTTATCTCTAAAGTCTGTGATT
Organism: Bacteroidota bacterium; assembly: GCA_034722575.1. Lineage (GTDB taxonomy): Bacteria > Bacteroidota > Bacteroidia > Bacteroidales > JAIPAH01 > JAIPAH01. The sequence continues at coordinate 6,523 of JAYEOD010000548.1, forward strand.
TCAGAATTAGTCACGCCGTGACTTTATGGACTAACACCAAATAGAGGTCTCTTTCAAATTAAAATTGCCGTTTCACCCTTTTTAATAGCGAAACGGCGATTTTATTTCACATAAACCAACGGATAAATCACCTCCGTAACACAATACCAATTTCAAAAATTCTTGCAGCATATACTATTTAGATTTGTTTATCTATCCGATATGTTTATTTTTGCATATAGTAACTAAAAATCAATACAATGGCAGGTTCTAAAGGCTCAAAATATTTCGATGTTTTTTTAAAATATCAATGTTGGTTAGACACTAAAGAGGGAGAAAATATTTTAGGAGAAGAGATGATTGGTTTACTTAAAGGTATCGAAGAGGATGGCTCTATTCAGGCTTCTGCAAATAAAAACAAAATCAGCTACAGAAAAGCGTGGGGAATTATTAAAGACTCTGAAGAGATTTTAAACTTCGCTATTGTTGAAAAAAAACGCGGAGGAAAAGATGGAGGTACAACAACCCTTACCGATGATGGTAAAAAACTATTACTAGCCTTTGACGAGTTACATAAAGAATTCGATATAGCAATTCATAATATAGCAAAAAAATTTTTTAATAATCTAAACAAATAACAAATGAAACTATTCTCTAAACTAGCTCTTATTCTAATACTGTTTATTAGTTTTTCGTGCAGCAACAACTCTACAAAAGAGA
>JAYEOD010000549.1:0-7133 GCA_034722575.1 Bacteroidota bacterium
TAAATCGGAAGAAATTCCATGCGATTCGCTTCCAATAACGATTGCTATTGGTATGTTTGATTTTTCGACCGGCAAAGGTTCGCCGTCTAAAAAGGTTCCATAAATAGTAAACTTTTCACTAATTGTATTTAGATATTGCGGTAAATCGCTATAAAAAGTATTTACTCGGGCCAGCGACCCCATTGTCGACTGCACCACTTTAGGGTTATAACAATCTACACTATCGGGTGAGCACACAACATGTTTTATTCCAAACCAGTCGGCAGTACGTATTATAGTACCCAAATTACCCGGATCGCGAATAGAGTCGAGGACAAGGATAATATCAGAAGAGGTTAAATCGGCACTATTTTCTCTTTTTTCTACCACGGCCAATATTCCTGCGGCATTACTTTGCGAAGAGATTTTTTTAAATTCTTCGGTAGTAGTTTCCAGTACTTCTACTTTGCTATCGCGAAAGCTATTTTTCCATTCGGGAGTACAAACAATATACTTCACCTTAAGAGCACTATTCAGGAAATCGGAGACTATTTTTTTTCCTTCTGCAATAAATTCGTTATGCTTATCGCGATATTTTTTTTTATGCAGCAGTCTAATATGTTTCGAGAGATTTTTAGATAGTGTCATTGTTAATTGTTAATTGATGATTGATAGTTGTTAATTATCAATTAATAAAAGAATGGTATAAAAAAAACTGTCCTCAAAGATAGCCATTTATAGGTTCTTTAAGGACAGGGATACATTAATTTTTTATACTATAAAAAGTATTATTCAGCTACAACTTCAAATTCTATTTCAGCTTCAATTTCTTTAAACAGTTTAATCTTAGCTTTGTAAGTTCCAAGTTCGTTAATACCTTTAGTATCTACAACAATTTTCTTACGATCTACTTCGTAGTCATTCTGTACTTTTAAAGCCTCTGCAATTTGCATAGCATTAACCGAACCGAATATTTTACCTGAAGTACCTGCTTTAGCACCGATAGTAACTTTTACTCCTTCAAGAGCTTTAGCTGTAACATCAGCTTCTTTTCTCAGCCTCTCTTCTTTAAAAGCTTTCTGACGAATTATCTCTTCGCGAACTTTTTTATTTCCCGGAGAGGCGAAAATAGCCAAACCTTTTGGTATCAAAAAGTTTCTACCATATCCACTTTTAACCTCTACCAGGTCGTTTGCATAACCTAAATTTGCAATATCTTTTTTAAGAATAATTTCCATGGTAACCTCCTATTTTAATAAATCTGCTACATAAGGTAATAATGACAAGTGACGAGCGCGTTTGATTGCTTGCGACACTTTTCGTTGATACTTCAATGAAGTACCGGTAATTCTTCTTGGAAGAATTTTTCCTTGTTCGTTTACAAACTTCAAAAGAAAGTCTGCATCTTTATAATCGATATACTTGATACCACTTTTTTTAAAGCGGCAGTATTTTTTCTTTTTAGTATCAACATTAATTGGTGTTAGATACTTTATTTCTGTTTGGTTGCTTCCCATTATTTCAAAATTTTAAGTGAGTACTTATTTTGTCTCTTCTTTTTTCTCTTTAGCATTTCTACGCTTCTTTTCGTTATAAACCACAGCATGCTTTTCGAGTTTTGTAGTAAGGAAACGCAATAAACGTTGGTCGCGTTTAAGCTCTACTTCAAATTTCTGAATATGCTCGCCATCAGTCTTATACTCTAAAAGATGGTAGAAACCCGTAGATTTCTTTTGAATAGGGTAAGCAAGTTTTTTCAAACCCCATTTCTCCTCATGAATCATTTCAGCGCCTTTAGCAACTAACAAATTCTTCACGTCATTTACCGCTTCCTTCATCTGAGCTTCAGATAAAACGGGAGTCATAATGAAAACGGTTTCGTATTGATTTCTCATTTAACTAAAATTATATTAATAAATGTTTTTCTTCCATTTTAAAATGGACTGCAAAAGTATAGTTTTTTTCTCAAAGAATAAACTATTTTTTTAAAATTATCTCGTGGGGGAACACGGATGACGCGGATTGAACGGATTTACGCGGATTTTTTTGCACCTTCGGTGCTGATTGATTGAATGATTTAGTTCCACAGGGCGTTGCCCTGTGCTGAATTAATTAAGCCCTTCAGGCTTTTTTTTACTGATTACACTCATTACAATTGTATGGTACATATTTACCTGCCGGACTTTCAGTCCTTGATTTTATATGCCATACATCACAACATCATCCATTTCATTGGAATGATAATTATATTATTTTTTTCGGATAAAAATAATAGCACGCTACTCTGTAGCTTATGTTTTATTTCTGTTGGTAGTCACGGTGTGACTGGCTTAAAAAAGTTGATTAGCTATTGTTACAAAATGCAGATTACAAAGAAGTCACGCCGTGACTTGCATAAAAAACAGGCTTCAATCTGTTGGTAGTCACGGTGTGACCGGCTTAAAAAAGTTGATTAGCTATTGTTACAAAATACAGATTACAAAGAAGTCACGCCGTGACTTGCATAAAAAAATTCCTTAAAGAATCGTGAAACTATTTTAATATCACATGAAATCGTTATATCTTTGTGGCGGAAATAAAACGTTCTTAAAATTATAGGGGCTGACTGGCTTTGACAGCGAGGAAGCAGGATTGCAAGCATGTCGGGCCTTAAGAATTTGCTCGTTATCAACAATTCTTAACACTTTTATTTGGCGAAAACAATTTTGCTCTTGCCGCTTAATCGAATAATAGTAGATTAAGCTTTATCCACGGTACTATTGCCGGGACAAGACATTCCATAAGCGGGACACGTTCTGTTCCTGTTTAATTTTGGAGTGCTAATAATTCGGAACTGGCAGACTATTTTTCTTTGTGTAGTTTGTAAGATAAAGAAGATAAGGATATTATTGGTTGTTTTGAGCCTGTATTATCTCGAAAATTAAATCAAGACTAAGCGTGTAGAAACCAATTTGGCTACTTGTTTGGACCCGGGTTCGACTCCCGGCAGCTCCACTTTCGCTCTCCGAAGCTTTAGCATAGGAGAGTTTTTTTTAACACTAAACGCTTTATTAATAACAAGTTTCGATATTTAAAGTCGGAGAGCTACGGTGGATGCTATCCACCGTATGTTTTTCTACCCTCCGTAATATTTAACCAAGAAGAACATGCTTTAGTCGAGGAAAAACCCCATAAAACTATGCAATACATTTACATCTTAAAATGTTCTAACAACACTTTTTACACCGGATGCACTAATAACATTAAAAACAGATTAGAACAACACAAGAAAGGGTTTGTACACTACACAAAAGACAAATTACCTGTAGAATTAATAAGCTGCATTGCCTTTAAAGACAAATATAAAGCCTACAAATTTGAAAATTATTTAAAATCAGGCTCCGGGATTGCATTTAGAAACAAAAAGTTAATTTAATTTTCAAAGCCATTATTCTCCGAAGCTTCAGCGCAGGAGAACATTTAGAAACAAAAGGTTAATTTAATTATCTTTGCGGTCTAGAAAAAACAATATGAAAATAGAGAAACAAATACTTTTCGGGAAAACATTATCAGAGTTACAGCAGATAGCTAATGATAATAGATGGCCAAAATTTATTGCGAAACAGATTACCGACTGGTTATATAAAAAAGATATCTCCTCCATTGATGAGATGAGTAATCTATCGAAAAAAGTACGTTCGTTTTTATCCGAGCATTATGAGTTAGGGCTTAAAAAACCCGTAAACGTTCAGGAATCTGTTGACGGCACAAAAAAATATCTTTATCCTGCCAAAGGAAATAATTTTATTGAAGCGGCATATATTCCGGATCGTGACCGTGCCACTTTATGTGTTTCTACTCAAGTAGGATGTAAAATGGCATGTGATTTTTGCATGACGGGGAAACAAGGATTCCAATCGAATTTATCGGCAGCAGAGATTGTTAACCAGGTAAAAAGCCTTCCCGAAAAGGAAAAACTCACTAATATTGTTTATATGGGGATGGGCGAGCCTTTAGACAACCCTGTGGAGGTAATGAAATCGCTAGAGATAATTACTTCGGAATGGGGATTTGCTATGAGTCCACGCCGCATTACTGTTTCTACAATAGGAATTATTCCGGCCATGATAGATTTTTTGGAAAATAGCGAGGTACACTTGGCAGTATCTCTTCACACTCCTTTTGCCGAAGAGCGCAGAAAACTAATGCCGGTACAAAATGCGCATCCTATACAGGAGGTTATCAACACATTAAAGAGATACGATTTTAGCGGACAACGCAGAATATCGTTCGAGTATATCATGTTTAAAGGTATTAACGACCAAACTAAACATGTTAAAGAATTATCGAAACTAGTTGATGGCTTAAAATGCCGTATTAACCTTATACGTTTTCATAAGATACCCGACTCTTTGTTAGAAGGATGTGATTTAAAAACAATGGAATGGTTTAGAGATGAGCTGAATAAGAATCACATCACAACTACCATCAGAGCTTCGCGTGGGGAGGACATTTTTGCTGCTTGCGGTTTATTATCTACAAAAGAGAAGACAAATACTAATGAGGAGTAGAAAAGTAGTACTCTATTTTTTCTTTTAACGCATCAAAAGCTACAGGTTTCACTAAAAAATCATCATAACCGGCCTGTATCATCTCACTTTTTTCAATCGACTCGATATATGACGATTGAAGAATAATTGGCGCAGAACAATGTTTCGACTTTATAGTTTCTATTAATACATCAATATTTATAGTTGTTTGGTCATCAATCAATATCAAGTCAACAGAATAATTCTCTAAAGCATCAAGTACTTGCTGATGAGTATTTGCACTAATCAGCTCTACACTATACTGTTTAAAATAGTGCTCTAAATATTTGGTATTACTTTTCTCCTCATCAAACAGCAGTATATTTTTTCCTGCCCATCTTTTTTTACTATTATTTTGTTCGATATTATTAGCTTCGCTCAGATCGTCCTTTGCAAAAGAGACCACAAACTCAGATCCGGAATTTTTTTCCGACATCACCTTCACCTTACCGGCGAGCATTTCGGTAAGATGCTTTACAATAGTCAATCCCACACCGGTGCCACCGTATCGGCGAGTAGTACCTCCATCCACTTGCCTAAAACAATTAAAAATATACCTCACCTCCTCCGGAAACATTCCTATACCGCTATCTTTTATATGAAAAGAGATTGTATTTTCATCCGAAGTAACCAAAAACTTCACGTATCCTTTTTCTGTAAACTTAAATGCATTTATCACTAAGTGATACAGCACTGTTTTCAATCGTTCCCTATCAGTAAATATCTCTGTTTCTTCAAGTCCTGCATCGCAATCCACAATCCACGAAACACCGTCACTTACCCTATCTTCAAACTTATATTGTATATCAGAAATAATATTATGTATCGTAAACCTCTCTTTTTTTAAGGATATATCTTCCGATTTCAATCTGGCTACTTCAATAATTTCCTCTATAATATCCAATAAATCGTAACTCTTTTTATAAATAGTTGACGAAAATGCTTTTACCTCTTCTAAACTGTTGCTATCCTTCATCAGAGAAGCAAATCCTATTATACCATTCATTGGAGTACGTATTTCATGAGAAATAGCATTAAGAAACTCCTCTTTTAATTTATCCGATTCTTGTGCCCGCTTTTTTTCATGCAAAGCCTCCTTAGTTTTCACTCTTCTCTCCTCAACCTCTTGTTCCAGCTCTTTTGTTTTTACCATCACTCTCTTCTCCAGTTCTCTATTAAAAGACATCAAATTAGTAGAGAGTTTATTTTGTTGCTTATATCTATAATACAAAAAAATCAGCCCTATCAATAATACCAACATCACAGAAAAAAACACACTAACATCTCTTACTTTACGTTGAAAAGCGACACTCTTTTGTAATTGAGCATTTTCTTTTTTCTGTGTTTCGTTTTGATACTCCACTTCCAATCTCAATAAGTCGCGTTGTGTTTTAGCATTATTAACCCTATCACGCACCTTCAAATATTTTTTATAATATGCCAACGCGTTTTTGCTGTCATTACGTATTTCTAAAAGTTTTGCCTTTAAATAATATCCCTCTTTCAAAAAATTATCATATGAATAATAACGCGATCTTTTAATTACATAATCTATATTTTTTTCTGCCTCATCGTATTTTTTATTTTTAAAAAATATTTCCACCAGCAAAAGCTGTACATCCAGCATAGATCTATAATCCTCTATTTCTCGATATATCTCTTTACTTTTTTTATAACTCTCCATTGCCAGCGAGAGCATATTTAAATCGAGATATGCATGTCCCAACTCTTTTTTAACATCTGCAACACCTCTGTTATTCTTTAATTTATCAAAATAAAAAAACGACTGTTCGAAATAACTTACTGCGTTCATCACGCTATCCGAATACAACTCTATCCTCCCCCTCAGTAGCAGCACCTTAGCTTTTAAAAGTGTATCCTCAATATCCTTCATTTGTTCTATTGCTGTGGTGTTATAGCTTTTAGCTCTACTTATCATTCCCGATTTTAAATAGAGGTTACTAAGTAGATTTAATGAATAAAGAATATTTGTTGTGTCTTTAGTAATTTTTGCCAGTCCATATGCCTGCAGGGTATAATCCATCGATTCATCAAGAATATCTATTTTACTGTACGCCTCACCAATTTTATATGTAAAATAAAACTGCACTAATATTTTTTCCTCCTTTTGTGCTAATCGCAGACCTTTTATGCCATATTCGACACACAGTTCCGGATAAATAAGATTATTTAATTCAATATATTTATATATCGATCTTATTTCCGATGTAGAATAAGAATCAATATCAATTTTCAAAAACGATTTTTCCACTGCAACAGCCTGAAAACTAACAGCCATCAACACAAACAGAAAAATTAAATATAATTTGATTTTCATAAAAAAACAGATTCCTTTATATAAAGACTACGTTGCAATAATTTGAGATGTCTAAAATAGTTTTTTCTATGCAGAAAAACAATTAATACTAATCCTCTCGTTTATCACTACCTCTATATTAATATCCCCAATAAGATAAAAAGTCATACATAAAAGTAAAAAATAATTAAAAACAGTCTCTTTTTATAACACATCTAATTAAAATATTTGATATTCAAATGGTATAACACCAAATCGGCTAAAAAAGC
>JAYEOD010000550.1:0-7091 GCA_034722575.1 Bacteroidota bacterium
GCAATATGTGGACTGATAGCAAAAAAACCGAACTCTACAATTTGTTTGTCGATGATATAATGGAAACAGATAAAATATAATGTAATATCCAAAACTACATTAAATCCTCCTGTTGCGGCATATCTGAATGTTTCGGGAGGAATAATTTTTTTGAAAGGAGTATAAAACCAATCAATAATACTAATAATAAAATTCTTGAATTGTGATAATAATGTCATTTGATATCTTTTGTTTTTTAACAGATGTGGCAAATATAGTTAATAATATTTACTGCTTAAAACTGTATAATCCGCATCATTCGTGTTCTAAAAAAAAAGACAGAAACAGATAATGCAGATGGTTATAATGACGATATCCATTCGATCTGTAAAAAAAATAGCGGATATCTTAATAAGTACCAATAAAATCAATATTTTTGAAGTAAATAAAAAATGTAGATTATGAATCGATTATTTTCAATACTAATAATATTATTTTTAGGTGTAACAATTGCAGAAGCACAAAATACTGTTACTCCGGTAGAGGCGACCTCCTCTTCGGATGGGATATATTATTCTCTCCCTCAAGCAGTATTAAAAGTACATGTAAAAGTAAAACGAACAGATTATTATGCCGGACCATTGGCAAGTTATGCTGATGAATATCTTGGGAAATTTGATGTTTCGGAGAGTGATTATAGCGAGTATAGTGTTGTGGAAATTAGTATGGATGATTATGCTATTCCCGATCCGGAACAATATTATTATGTTCAGTTTAAGGCGGAAGGTTCAAAGGATAGCAGAGCATTGTTGATGTCGCTTAATAGTGCCGGTATTTTGTCTTCGATAAATAATCAACCTGTAGCTATAAATCCCGAAAAAGGAAAAACTGTTGCAGTAAATACACAAACAGATATTAATAAAGATGATTTGTTTGATTTTGTTGCTATATCTCCGCAAAGGAAAATTATAGACACTTCGATAAGAATAATTACTGTAGATACAAGTCATGTTGAAGAGATCTCTTATAGTGCACGATTCGAGAAAAAAACTCTTGAAGAGATGGCAAAAGAGGTTGCTGGGAAGATAGAAAAGATTCTTCACGATAGATACTATATCTCTATTGGTTATCAAGAAGTGGCTTATCCCGCCGGAACAATGAAATATATGGATGGTCAGCTTAAAAAACGTCAGGAGGCTTACACTGATTTGTTTTTAGGAAAAAAAGTAACAGGATATGAAGAATATACTTTTACGGTTATTCCTAAAAAAAGTGAAGAGATATTTTCTGAGACAATTTGTAAATTCTCGAAACATAGTGGTGTGCGCAGTGCTGCCAGCTCTTTAGGAAAAGCGATTAATGTAGTTGTAACGAGTTTAGAAACTACAAAAAAAATGGCGTGGCATGCCGAAAGTGTGATGAAAGCTCCTAAAGAACGCAAAGGGATTTATTACAGAATTCCCGAATATGCCAATATAAATGTTGTGTTTGATAATAAAGAGGCTTTTTCAGATACTCGAATTATTCCTCAATATGGTGTTGTGAGCTTTGTTCCGTATGCTAATGATATGGAGTTTGAGATACATCCAAAAACAGGTGCGCTTAAAAAAGTAGGACTAAAACATATAGATTGATAACTTTTGGCGTTGATAGGATGCAGGATACATAATGCAAGATGTATTTGAAAATTACATCTTGCATTATTATATAATTGAACCATTAAATAATTATAAAGCGGCTCTGATTTTTGTTAGTTTTTTCAATAGGTCTTCTAATAAATCAAGCTGAAGCATATTTGCACCATCCGATTTAGCATTTTTTGGGTCGGGATGTGTTTCGATAAAAATACCATCAACACCAACTGCAATACCTGCTTTTGCAACTGTTTCGATAAGTTCGGGCTTTCCGCCTGTTATGCCGGATGCTTGATTTGGCTGCTGTAGCGAATGGGTAACATCTAATATTACAGGTACATTGTTCTGTTGCATAACAGGAATACCTCGATAATCGATAACTAAATCTTGATACCCAAAAGTAGTGCCACGTTCGGTAAGCATTACATTATTATTTCCCGATTGACGAACTTTATCAACAGCAAATTGCATTGATGCGGCAGATAAAAATTGTCCTTTTTTAATATTTACTACTTTTCCTGTATTTGCTGCAGCAATAAGTAAATCTGTTTGGCGACATAAAAAAGCCGGTATTTGTAATACATCTACATATTCGGCAGCCATAGCAGCCTCTTCGGCAGTATGGATATCTGTAACAACAGGAATTTGAAATTCGTTTTTTACTCTCTCTAATACTTTCAGCGCTTTTTGGTCGCCAATTCCTGTAAACGAGTCGATGCGCGAACGGTTTGCTTTGCGGTACGAGCCTTTAAAAATAAAAGGTATCTTATATTTATCGGAGAGAGTTTTTATTTTTTCCGCTATTTCTAGTGGCATTGTTTCGTTTTCTATAGCGCATGGTCCTGCTATTAAAATAAAATTGCCCGAATCGGTATATTGTAGTTGTGGTATATTTATCATGATGCTATTTTTTTGCAAATTTAATATTTGTATCTGTTTTTCCAGAGTCTTTTTAATCTTTTACGGATATCATTCTCTTTTGGGTTTTCTTGCGGCTTATAAAGTGTTTTCCCCGATATCTCTTTAGGGAGGAACTCCTGCTCGGCAAAATTTTCGGGATAGTTATGAGAGTATTTATATCCTTTTCCATACCCGATTTTATTCATTAATTTAGTTGGCGCATTACGTAGTGATAAAGGTACTGATAAATCGCCGGTGTTTTTAACAAGAGCTTGTGCTTCGTTGATAGCTTGGTATGCAGCATTGCTTTTTGGTGATGAAGCAAGATATATTGCTGTTTGTGAGAGTATAATACGACTCTCGGGCCATCCAATGATATTTACGCTGTTAAAACAAGTTTGTGCCAGTAATAAAGCATTAGGGTTTGCTATTCCAATATCTTCTGAAGCAAGGATTATTAAACGGCGTGCTATAAATTTTGCCTCTTCACCTGTTTCAATCATCCGCGCAAGCCAATATACAGCTGCATTAGGATCGGAGCCACGTATCGATTTAATAAAAGCAGAGATAATATCATAGTGCATTTCGCCGGATTTATCGTAGCGAGCGATGTTTTTTTGTATGATTTTTACAACTTTATCATCAGTAAAAATAATCTCATTTTCATGGATGTATGCATTTGCTACAATCTCTATCGCGTTAAGCATTTTCCTGGCGTCACCGCCCGAAATTCTTAGTAAAGCAGCATCCTCTTTTATAATTACTTTTTTATTTGTCTGTTTTTCTATCTCTTTAACACCTGAAGCAATAAGGTCTTTAAGGTTTTTTTCAGATAGCTCTTTTAAGATGTAAACCTGACAGCGGGATATTAAAGGTGAAATAACTTCAAAAGAAGGATTTTCGGTTGTTGCACCAATAAGGGTGATAATGCCCTGTTCTACCGCTCCCAGTAACGAGTCTTGCTGCGACTTGCTGAAGCGATGTATCTCGTCAATAAAAAGTATTGCTCTGGGTAACAGCTTTGCTTGTTCTATTACTTTACGTACATCTTTTACTCCACTGTTAATAGCACTTAATTTAAAAAAAGGTCGATTTAAAGTCTCTGCAATAATATTTGCCAATGTAGTTTTTCCCACTCCGGGAGGTCCCCAAAAAATTATAGAAGGTATATTGCCGCTGTTGATAGCATTGCGTAATACAGCGCCTTCACCAACAAGATGTGTTTGACCAATGTATTCGTCTAAGGTTGTTGGACGTAATTTTTCGGCTAATGGTTTTTGCATAATTTATTTTTTTCAAAAGTATTAAATTTACTTGTTTCAAAAATGTTTTTTTGTGTTTCCTGTATAGTTTCAATTTTATTATCTGATTATTTCTCTTTTTTAGGGAAAAAATCTTAACTTTGGAGTAATGTATTGTTAAATACAGAGTGTTATTGTTGTTGTGTTTTTATTAATAAAGGAGATGATGATATGAAGTTATTAATGGTGTATTGCGATAAGTTTGCTTATAAAACTACTGAAAAAAAAATTACAAGCTCTCCTGATATTAGTGAAGAGAAATCGTATAATGATGTCCTTCTTAGTTTTATTCATATTGAATTACAAGATCAATATGAGATTAATAATATGGAGACTAAATTATTGAAGACGTTGAAAGCTGCTGCAAAGAGAAGTAAAACAAATAGAATAATTTTATACTCTTTTGATCATTTATCTGAAAATAAAGCAAATCCAAAATTATATAAAGAGGTAATAGAGTATATTAGAAAGCGCCTTCATGATGATGATTATGAGTGTTATAGTACACCGTTAGGGTATCTTATTGATATGGAAATGAAAGCCCCGGGCACTTTGTTTGGAAGAATTTTTAAAAGTTTATAGAAAAAAGAGGCGATTTAATATTTTTAAATCGCCTCTTTTTTTAATGATAATAACCACTTTACTGTTTAACAGAAAGTGAAGTGGTTTTTTGCATAACAGAGGTGTTATAAAGAATCATTATAACTGTTGTAACCACCATTTAGCGATAATATTTTACATCTCTTTTTTTTCTTTTCGATATATAGCGCTACTTCATCACTTTTATGGCCTTCCATACAATAGAATAGTATTGTGCCTGATGTGGCTAGCTTTTTCATATTCATTAAAAGTAAATCTCTTGGTATTGAAATAGCTCCTTTAATATGGCTTTTTTCGTAACTTGCTACAGGTCGTAAATCTATAATTTGTAGCTCTTTCTCTTTTCTTATAACCTCTTCTAATTCTTCGGGTTGTATAGTAGTCATATGTTTTTTTAAATAAATATATTTATAAAACCTTTTAAGATAATGATTTAGATTTGGTTTTTGATAATTTAATAATAAATGGAATAGCCAGTATAGAGGCTGTTGCAGTAATTTTATATGTGCTTTCTAACGAAAACATGTCTCCTAGCCACCCCGCAAGTAGAACGGTTATTGAGCCGGATATAAAATTAAATGTCATATAAATACCATTAATAAAAGCAGGTCGCTCTGTTTTTATATCTTGCACTAAAGCTAACACAACCGGCCCTTGAGCAAATATGAAAAATCCTAATAAAAATAGTACAGGAAGAGTATAACTAGTTTCTACAAGAACAAATATCCACATAATTATAGGAACGGCAATTGCCGAAATCATTAGTGTGGTAGTACGCCCTATCTTGTCGGAAATAGTTCCTGCTAAATATGTTCCCGCTGCTCCGGCAATTTGTAGTATAGCTAAAGCAATACTACCGTACCATAATGATTTTGACTCTTCAACAACAAAATATGTAGGTAAAAATCCTGTTAAAGCCGATTTTGCTATTGCACGGAAAAATACAACTCCAAATAGAGTTATGAAAAATGGAATCAGCTTCTTAAATGCTTTTTTTGCTCCTCCATCAGTATGTCTTTTTTTAATATCCTCTGATATTTTAATTTTCCGTAAACGAAAATATAGAATAAAAGAGGCTACTAAACCAAATGGAATAAGGCGCCATGTTCCTTCCAAACTCCACAGACTGACTGCTGCGGTAATTATTAATGGCCCTAAAGTTCTTGCAATTTCGCCGCCAAGCATATAAAAACTCATGCCTTTTCCGAGTCTTTTGCCCGAAACTTTTTTTATCATAACAGGTGCTGGAACATGGAATAGTGCTCCACTTATTCCCATCACAAATAAAAGAATAGCGAGAACAGAGTAGTATGGCGCAATACCAAGTAAACTCATGGTGATTGCTGTTATAGCAGGTGTTACAATTATAAAATATCGTGCCGGAGCTTTATCGGCTAATAATCCAACAAAAGGATTCATAAGATTTGGTAGTCGTTGAAAAACATCCAATAAAGAAGAGAGTAACATCGTCATTTGGAATTTTTCAATTAATAGAGGTCGCAGAGGCGCTAAAAAAGAAGAGTATATATCGTGCAACATATGTGTACTCGCTATTGAAAGCACATTACCCGTTTGAAATTTCTTTTTTTCTTTTGTCATTCTTTGTTTTTTGCAAATATATGTTTTAATTATTTGTTATTTAGGAATCAACTCTATTTCTTGGGGAGGAATGAAAAAAGCCTTGAAAACATATGTTTTTAAGGCTTTTGTGAACTCGGCAGGATTCGAACCTGCAATCTCTTGATTCGTAGTCAAGGGCATTATCCAGTTATGCTACGAGTCCGTTTTTTATGTGCTTTACATTCCCTTTGAATGCGAGTGCAAATATAGAACTTAATTTTTATTTGCAATGGTTTTTCGATAAAAAAAATCATCTTTTTTTCATTGGAACTCTTTGCTATCACAGAAGTGTTACACTTCTAGTGTTTTAGCTAGTTCTGAAAATAAATTACCGGGAGAAAAATTATTTGCTTTAGCTAAGTTGTTATCTAAAGAAGTGTCTGCCGGACGTTGTGCGGCCATTTTAATATCATCGCGCAGAACCGATTTTATTGTAGGCGATTCGATTTTTAAGATTTTTGCCACTTGTTTTCCTAATTCTACTCTATTTATTCGTGTATCGCCACCTAAATGAATTAGTTTTTCTCTTGTATGGCACAATTCTAAAATACCGTGCGAAATTTTTTCAGCAGAAACCGGTGTTCTGTATTCGTCAGAAAACAGTTTTGTCTCTTTACCCTCTAATAGCGATTTTGTCATTCCCTGAAGGAAACTTGAAGAGTGTGCGGCTGCTTTTCCAAACATCAGCGGTAAGCGAAAAATAGTGCTTTTAAAATAGCTTGATACTATTTGTTCTGCTATTACTTTATGTTTTCCGTAAACGCTAATTGGTTTTGCTCTGCTGTTTTCGGTGTAGGGAGCATTATTGCCATCAAAAACTAAGTCTGTTGAGGTGAATAGTAGTTTTATTGAGTATCTCTCTGCTATCTCAGTTATGTTTTTTGTCCCTGTTACATTTATTGCTTCTGATAATTCAGGATTGTTTTCGCATAAATTAGCGTTTGAAATTGCTGCCAGATGAATTATTATTTCGGGGCGTATATAATTTATTGTCTTATCCAATTTTTCTTTATCGCTAATATCTACTTGATAGCTTTTAACTTTTGGTATAAGAGTT
>JAYEOD010000551.1:0-7045 GCA_034722575.1 Bacteroidota bacterium
TCAACTTTTAGAAACAGTTTCTGAAAACAACATGATTTTTGCCGATAAAAATATGATTGCTACCGTGTTTAGAAACTTAATTTCAAATGCTATAAAATTTACAAGCAAAAACGGAACTATTATTATTGCATCTAAAAAACAAACAGATAGCAATTTTCTTGAAATTTCAGTTACAGATACAGGTGTAGGTATCCCACAAGATAAAATTGATGATTTATTTCGTATAGACAAAAATACATCAACGCAAGGAACAGAAAATGAAAAAGGAACAGGTCTCGGATTAATACTTTGTAAAGAGTTTGTTAAAAAAAACAGTGGGAAAATTTGGGTTGAGAGTGAAGTTGATATAGGCAGTAAGTTTATTTTTACCTTACCTGTAATTTAAAAAAACATATAAACTCCATCTACTTTATTCTGAAACCAAAAACCAACAAACGGAAAGATATTGATAAACAGATATATAGCAACAAAAAAAGGTGAATTAACAGGTGCTAATAGAGTAGGCTGCCGCTAGGCACTCGACCTAGCGGAGAGCCTCTCACATTTATCTGCCGAAATAAAACGAAGGCATAACTACCGTACGTAGGTGGCTCGTACACTGCGGTTCTTTAAGTCATAGGGGAAACGATTTTTTGTGATTTGCAGCGGTAAGAAGCTTTTAAAAATTAGATTAATTCGTTTAATTCGATGAAAAACAAATTAGAGAAGAATGAACATCAAAGAGATTTTATTACAACAGCAAGAGTTCTTTAACTCTAACAAAACTAAAGAGACAGATTTTCGGATTCAGCAATTAAAAAAGCTTAAACGATTGTTGAAAGAGAATGAAGAGTTGCTTTACAAAGCAATTTATGAAGATTTTGGAAAATCAGAATTCGAGACATATATATCCGAATTATCCTTAATATATCACGAAATAAATATCTTTATAAAAAACATTAAGAAGTGGAGTAGAAAAAAAAGTGTGCCAACAAACTTCGCAAACTATCCTTCTAAAAGCTATATTATTCCTGAGCCATTGGGAAATACATTAATTATCGGGGCTTGGAATTATCCTTTCCAACTCTCATTAGTCCCTGCAATATCGTCTCTTGCAGCCGGAAATACTGTTATTTTAAAACCTAGCGAACTTCCAATAAAAACATCAGAAGTGATGACACGGATTATCAACAAAAATTTTCCGAGCAATTATTTCCGAGTTATTGAAGGTGGAGTTACAGAGACAACAGAACTATTAAAACATAAATTTGATAAAATATTTTTTACGGGAAGTATCTCGGTTGGCAAAATAATATATCAGGCTGCCGCTAAGCACCTAACACCTGTAACACTTGAGCTGGGAGGAAAAAGCCCAGCTTTTGTTCTATCGAACTGCAATATTAAAATAACAGTTAAAAGAATTGTTTGGGCAAAATTTTTTAACGCAGGACAAACTTGTGTTGCCCCTGATTATGTGTTAGTGGATAAATCGATAGAGAAAGAATTTCTTGTAGCACTTAAAAAAGAAATCGAAAAATACCATAAAAGCGATAATAATATTAGCGACAATTATCTAAGAATCATAAACACAAACAATTTCGAACGTCTTAGTAAATTAATAGATTATGATAAAGTATTTTGCGGCGGAAAGATCAATAAAGAAAACAGATTTATCAGCCCTACCATCATGCAAAATATTTCATTCGAAGATGATATAATGAAAGATGAAATATTTGGCCCTATTCTTCCTGTTATCGGATTTTCAAATCTCGACGAAGTTATTAAGGAAGTAAAAATGAGGTCTAAACCTCTGTCTTGTTACATTTTTTCTAAAAGTAAAAAAGAGATCAATAAACTGCTGAAAGAAATTTCATTTGGTGGCGGAGCAATTAATGATTCTGTAATGCATCTATCAAATAGCAAACTTCCTTTTGGTGGTGTTGGATTTAGTGGAATTGGCAGTTATCACGGTGAATTCGGATTTATAACATTCTCTCATTATAAGAGTATATTACACAAACCTTTTTGGTTTGAATCAACTCTCAAATATCCGCCTTATACCATTAAAAAAATGAAAATACTTAAATACCTTTTAGAGTAGATTGGCTATTTCGGTAAAACAGCGCCACTTTGAAAGGAGATTACATTTGACATAAATTTTATGCACTAAAAATCTAAATATCCACACCATGTTGAGCGAGCTATAAAAAAGTATATTTTTGATTTTTTACAGAAAGTACAAAAACATATAAATATGAGCGAAGAGCAACCTCAAAATCCATTACATGGAATTACACTGAAAAAAATTGTAGAACATCTTGAAGAAGAGTATGGTTGGGAATATATGGGAATGAAACTTAATATCCGTTGTTTTAACAACAATCCATCGCTAAACTCGAGTCTTAAATTCTTAAGAAAAACACCGTGGGCAAGAGATAAAGTAGAACAAATGTATCTGCGTTCAATAAAAGACTTAAATCGATAGTTTTATTGTGATACCGATTTTGAGAGGTCTATCTCTCTCAAAATCGCCAAGAGATAAAGGAATCATCTAATTATTATTAAGACTAAGATTGAGGTTGAGGTTAACCTCAACCTCAATCTCAACTTAGTTGAATACGGCTCGTCATCCACTCTACTTTTTTAATAGCTCCTCTCTAATCATTGTTTTGCCGCATTCGGGACATTTTAAATTAGTACATTTTTCTCCTTGTTGATGATGGATTTTAGCTCCACATTTAGCACAAACGCAGTAACCACCGGTTCCAAACGAACCTCCTTTATTACGTCCTCTACCCGGACCTCTTCCTAATCCTCTTCCTTCTCCTGTATTGTTCATCTCTTTTGTTTTTTTTGTATTATAACTCATATCCACATCTATACATAAACACATTACCGCTTCACTATTTTAACAACAATGAAGCGGTAACTTTCGGATATCTTTTGAATATGTTACTTATTAAAATCCGATAACTTTTTCTCTAAAGCATCCATTTGCTTTTTTAGATTTCTGATTTCATCCAGTACAGAATTTTCATCAGAAACATTAGGTTTAACCTCTTCAGAAAGCGGTCTATATCCCCGTCCGAATCTAAACCCCATTCCTCGTCCGAAACCTCGCCCGAAACCTCTTGCAACACCCCGTCCGTATTCATCAAACTCTTCATATCCAGAACGATTATTACCAACGCAATATCCCATACGTCTTCCTGTCATCGACCCTCGTCCTTCAGGTCCTGTTTTATCACCTCGTGGCATAAACACCTCCTATTTTTAATTATTAACTTATGTTCATAACAAAAGTAATGAACAT
The DNA here is from genome assembly GCA_034722575.1 of Bacteroidota bacterium. GTDB lineage: Bacteria > Bacteroidota > Bacteroidia > Bacteroidales > JAIPAH01 > JAIPAH01. Next base: position 3,293 of record JAYEOD010000551.1, read on the forward strand.
TTGTGCATAATGCAAGTGCTATTTAAAATAAATATGAATTATTTTTTCACTTACGTATGATGGCGAAGAGAGAAATTTTGTAATTTTGCTCGTTAAAATATTAAGCAAATACAACTTTACAGCAACTACTAATTATAGTTGCAAACACATGCTTCACGCACAAACAGTAAATAAATATGGAGATTTTTATCAATATTATAATTATTATTATAAGTATTGTAGTAATATCGAAAGGTGCAATTTTATTAGTTGACTCATCAGTAAGGATAGCAAAAAAACTTGGGGTATCAGAACTTATAATTGGACTAACAATCGTTGCGTTAGGGACTTCTGCACCGGAATTTGCTGTTACTATAATTTCCTCTTTACGGGGAATGAGTGATATTTCTGTAGGAAACATTGTTGGATCAAATATTTTTAATCTTGGCTTTATTTTAGGAGGAACAGCTATTGTCAGAGATCTTTCTACAAATAAAATAGTAGTTTTCAGAGACGGTGGTTTTTTACTTGCAGGATCGATACTTTTAACTTTTTTCTTATGGGATTTAACCCTCAGCCACACAGAAGGAGCTGTATTATTCACCCTTTTATTTGTATATCTTGGATATCTCTATTGGTCAAAAGAGCCTGTTGAACACACAGAAGAAGTTCATAAATATAACTGGTACGATCCATTACTTTTAGTTCTGAGTTTAGTAATGGTAGTAGGCAGTTCGCATTTTTTGGTAGAGTCGGCATCTCTAATTGCCAAAATCATGGGAATATCAGACTGGGTAATAGGAGCCACCATAGTAGCAGCAGGCACTTCGGCACCGGAATTAGCAACATCAATAGCAGCTGCTCTTCGTGGGCATTATGGAATTTCGGTAGGTAACCTTATAGGAAGCGATATTTTTAATATGTATGGAGTTTTAGGAGTAGCCTCTATTATGCGCGATTTACCGGTAGATATTGGAGCACGGGCAAACTTAATAATGCTAGTAATAATGATATTAATAGCATTTATTTTTATGCGTACAGGATGGAAAATTTCAAGACGAGAAGGTATTCTATTAGTGTTACTTGGTTTAAGCCGATGGATATATAGTTTTATGATGATATAAAAATCCTTCTAAAATAGCATAAAAAAAAGCTTCCTGATTTATATAAATCAGGAAGCTTTTTTTTATTCTATCAAATACCAATTAGAGCCCTTTAGCTCAGTCACGGTGTGACTCTGCTTTAAGGTGAAAATAAAATTAAATAGTTTTCATTCAATTATTTGAGACAGTCACGCCGTGACTAATTCTAAAATAATCGATTCAAAACTACTTAATAAAAAGCAACTCTCTATATTTTAGCAAAGGCCATAATTCGTCATCTACTAAAAGTTCCAACTGATCTACATAACCTCTAATAATGTCGAAATATGGAAGCACAGTATCGCAATAAGCTTTTGCTTTTTCTTCGTCATCGTTTATTCTATTAGCTACTTTTCTATTCTCTACCATTTCAGTAACACTAATTTTAATTCCCTGAATATGAGACGAAATCTCTTTTATAGTAGTAACCTGATTCTTAGCCAGACTTGTAAATGTTTTTTGATCAAGCACCTCCTTAAGTCCTTGCACATTTGTTAAAAGAGTATTTTGATACCTAACAGCAATAGGAATAATATGATTTATTGCTAAATCGCCAATAACTCGAGCTTCAATTTGCAACTTTTTAGTATATTTTTCGAGTTTAATAACATATCGCGAAATAAGCTCCCTCTCAGTAAACACATCAACAGAGCGGAACATATCAATTGCTTTATTAGAGACAGTCTCTTTTAACGCATCCGGTGTACTTTTAATATTAGGCAAACCACGACTCTCGGCTAATTTTTCCCAATCTTTACTATAGCTGTTTCCTTCAAATCTAATATTTTTACTTAACGTGATATGCTTTTTAATCACCTCAAATAGTGCCGACTTAATTTTTTCTCCTTTTGCTATTCTAGCCTCCACCTCATCGGCAAAATCATTTAGCTGTCGAGCCATAATAGAATTTAGTGCTATCATAGGCTTTGCACAACTTTCTGTAGATCCCACAGCACGAAACTCGAATTTATTTCCTGTAAAAGCAAATGGAGAAGTTCTATTTCTATCTGTATTATCAAGTAAAATTTCAGGTATTTTAGGTATCCTGATATTTCTTTCGCTGCCATTAGGATCAATAGTCGTATTACCTTTCTCTATTTCGTTGAGCATCTGCGTAAGCTGCTCTCCAATAAACACCGACATAATAGCAGGAGGTGCTTCATGAACCCCTAAACGCAAATCGTTACTCGATGAAGCAATATGCCCACGCAATATTTCAGGATAATCATGTACTGCTTTCACGCTACTCACAAGAAAAGCTAAAAACCTTAGATTATCTTCCTTTGTTTTTCCCGGACTAAAAAGATTAACTTCCGTATTGGTTTTTAACGACCAGTTATTATGCTTTCCTGAGCCATTAACTTTTGCATAAGGCTTTTCGTGTAATAAAACAGTTAGATGATGTCGTTTAGCAACACGATCCATCAGATGCATAAAAAGTTGATTATGATCGACAGAAATATTCACCTCTTCATATACCGGCGCACACTCAAATTGATTTGGAGCCACTTCGTTATGACGTGTTTTTACAGGAATACCCAAACGATAAGATTCGTATTCCAACTCCTGCATAAAAGTTAATACACGCTCGTTGATATGTCCGAAATAGTGATCGGAAAGCTGCTGATCTTTTGCTGAAGCATGACCAAACACGGTTCTACCTGTCAACATTAAATCAGGGCGAGCATGATAAAGAGCTTCATCAACAAGAAAATACTCTTGCTCCCACCCTAGCGAAGTAGAAACGCTGGTAACGTCATCACCAAAAAACTTACAAACACGCGTTGCAGCCTTATCTACAGCAATAACAGATTTTAATAATGGCATTTTATAGTCCAACGATTCTCCGGTATAAGAGATAAAAATAGTTGGGATACAGAGTGTGTTTTCAAAAATAAACGCCGGAGAAGATGGATCCCAAGCCGTATAACCACGCGCTTCAAAAGTATTACGAATTCCACCGTGCGGAAAACTAGAAGCATCTGATTCCTGTTGCACCAACATATCACCGTGAAAAATCTCTATTGCCCTTCCCTCTTCAATAGGATCGATAAAAGCATCGTGCTTTTCGGCAGTAGTGCCCGTTAACGGATGCGACCAATGCGTATAATGCGTTGCTCCTTTACAAATAGCCCATGCTTTTAGCGACGAAGCAACCTGATCGGCAGTTTCGCGATCTAACTGGCACGCCATACTTATTGATTTCATCACCTTGCGATAAGCTTCCTTTGGCAGATATTCGCGCATTATTTTTTTCGAGAAAACAGATTCTCCATAATACTCTGACACTTTTTGAGGAACAGGAATTTGTTTTTTTTCTCGCGACAAAGAGACCTCCAAAGCTTTAAATCGTAAATTGCTCATAGTATATTTGTTGTTTTGTTTAGTTCCCATACAGCTTCGACAACGTGCAGCCAAAGTTTATCGATTCATCCGTTTATAATTTCATATTTCGGTCGGATGGAAGTCGCCATTATAATCATTGTCTGTGTATTAAAAGTTTTAGTATGGCTCGTTTCATCCGTTTATAATTTGTTTTTTATTAATACAGTTGCAAACCTTTAAGGTTTTAAAACCTTTGAAGGTTTATAGGTCTCTTTTTTTTAAGCATATATAATCCTAAAAAAGTAAG
>JAYEOD010000552.1:0-6999 GCA_034722575.1 Bacteroidota bacterium
TTAAAAAAGGCGATAGCGTTAGAAAAGGTCAGGTGCTTTGCGAAGGATATGCCACTGATAATGGCGAGCTTGCCCTTGGACGTAACCTTATGGTCGCTTTTATGCCTTGGAAAGGGTATAATTTTGTGGATGCAATTGTTATTTCTGAAAAAATTGTGAAGGAAGATATCTTCACATCTATTCATATTGAAGAGTTTACTCTTGAAGTTAGAGATACTAAAAGAGGTATTGAAGAACTTACTAATGATATCCCTAATGTTAGTGCCGAAGCTACAAAAGAATTAGATGAAAATGGTCTGATTCGTATTGGAGCTGAAGTAAATGATGGTGATATTATTATTGGAAAAATTACTCCTAAAGGTGAAACAGATCCTACTCCGGAAGAAAAGCTGTTAAGAGCTATCTTTGGCGATAAAGCAGGTGATGTTAAGGATGCTTCTTTAAAAGCACCCCCATCTATGAAAGGTGTTGTTGTAGATAAGAAATTATTCTCAAGAACAGTGCGCGACCGTAGAACAAAAACTAAGGAGAAAGAAATTACTGAGCTGTTAAGTGGTGAATTTAAGCGTGATATTGACAATTTGACAAGTAAGCTTGTTGATAAACTTATGATTATCGTTAGTGGAAAAACTTCTCAGGGTGTTAATAACCAATTTAATGAAGTGGTTGTTCCTAAAAAAGCTAAGTTTACTCAAAAAGTATTGATGGCTATTGACTATAGTACTATTAATGCTTCTAACTGGGTTACTGATGATGATAAGAACAATTTAATTAAGCGGGTTATAAACAATTATAATATTAAGTATAAAGAACTACTTGGTATATATAACCGTAAGAAGTTTGTAGCAACTGTTGGCGATGAATTGCCAAACGGTATCGTTAAAATGGCAAAAGTTTATGTTGCTAAAAAACGTAAACTTAAAGTAGGAGATAAAATAGCCGGACGTCACGGAAATAAAGGTATTGTTTCTAAAATTGTTAGAGAAGAAGATATGCCTTTCCTTAAAGATGGAACGCCTGTTAATATTGTTCTTAACCCTCTTGGTGTGCCTTCGCGTATGAACCTAGGACAGATTTACGAAACTGTGCTTGGTTGGGCCGGTAAAAAATTGGGTACAAACTTTGCTACACCGATTTTTGATGGTGCTCATATTGATGAAATCAATAAACTTATGGCTAAAGCCGGGTTACCAGCAAATGGTCGTGCATATTTGTACGATGGCGGTACTGGTGAGCGATTTGATCAACCTGCAACTGTTGGCTATATCTATATGATTAAGCTGCACCATATGGTTGACGATAAAATGCATGCGCGTTCTATTGGCCCTTATTCGCTTATTACTCAGCAACCTCTTGGTGGTAAAGCTCAGTTTGGTGGACAGCGTTTTGGTGAGATGGAAGTTTGGGCTCTTGAAGCGTTTGGAGCAGCTAATATTCTCCAAGAAGTTCTTACTGTTAAATCTGATGATGTTCAAGGACGTGCAAAAGCTTATGAAGCTATCGTTAAAGGTGAGAATATGCCTACTCCTGGTGTACCCGAATCATTTAATGTGTTGATCCATGAACTTAGAGGTCTGGGTTTGAATGTCACTTTTGATTAAAAATAATTTTATGCCCCTTAAATGGGGCTTTAACTCTTTTAAATATATCGTTATATATGGCTTTCAGAAGAGATAGTAAAGTAAGCAGTGATTTTAATAATTTGACTATTAGCCTTGCTTCACCAGAAGAGGTGCTTGAAAGATCTAGTGGGGAAGTCTTGAAACCTGAAACGATCAATTATCGTACCTATAAACCGGAACGTGATGGTCTTTTTTGTGAAAGAATTTTTGGCCCGGTTAAGGATTATGAATGCCACTGTGGTAAATACAAAAGAATAAGATATAAAGGTATTGTTTGCGACCGATGTGGTGTTGAAGTGACTGAAAAAAAGGTCCGTCGTGAAAGAATGGGACACATCCAACTTGTTGTTCCTGTTGCTCATATCTGGTTCTTTAAAAGTTTACCCAATAAAATTGGTAACCTGATAGGATTACCAACCAAAAAATTGGATATGATAATCTACTATGAGAGATATGTAGTTATTAATCCGGGTATTAAGGCTGAAGATGGTGTGAATTATCTCGACTTCCTTACTGAGGAAGAGTATTTTGATGTACTTGATACTTTACCTAAAGAGAATCAATATCTTGATGATAGTGACCCTGATAAGTTTATTGCTAAAATGGGGGCAGATGCATTATATGATATTTTAGGAAGAATTGACCTTGATAAGGAGTCTTATAACTTAAGACATAAAGCAAATACTGAAACATCACAGCAAAGAAAAAATGAAGCCCTTAAACGCTTACAGGTTTTTGAAGCATTCCGTGATGCTAGAACTAGAATAGAAAATCGTCCCGAATGGATGATAGTGAAAGTTGTTCCGGTTATTCCACCCGAGTTGCGCCCTCTTGTGCCTCTTGATGGTGGTCGTTTTGCTACTTCCGACCTTAATGACCTTTATCGTAGGGTTATTATTAGAAATAATAGGTTAAAGAGACTTATAGAAATTAAAGCACCTGATGTTATTATGCGTAATGAAAAACGTATGCTTCAGGAAGCTGTAGATTCACTATTTGATAATTCTAGAAAATCTAATGCTGTTAAAACAGATTCAAATAGAGCTTTAAAATCTCTGTCTGATAGTCTTAAAGGAAAACGTGGTCGTTTCCGTCAAAATTTACTTGGTAAACGTGTCGATTATTCTGGTCGTTCGGTTATTGTTGTAGGTCCTGATCTTAAATTAAACGAAATGGGACTTCCTAAAGGAATGGCTTCTGAACTATTTAAGCCGTTTATTATTAGGAAACTTCTTGAACGTGGAATTGTTAAGACTGTTAAATCGGCTAAAAAAATTGTTGATAGAAAAGATCCTGTAGTTTGGGATATTCTTGAAAATATATTAAAAGGTCATCCGGTATTAATGAACCGTGCTCCTACTCTTCACCGTTTAGGTATTCAAGCGTTTCAACCAAAATTAATCGAAGGTAAAGCAATGCAGTTACACCCTTTGGCGTGTACTGGTTTTAATGCCGACTTTGATGGTGACCAGATGGCTATTCATGTTCCTCTTGGACATGCTGCTGTTCTTGAAGCTCAGTTGTTGATGCTTGCTTCTCATAATATTCTTAATCCTGCAAATGGTGCTCCTATTACTGTGCCTTCTCAGGACATGGTTTTAGGTTTGTATTATAGAACCAAAATGAGAAAGAGTACCAAAGATAGAATAATGAAAGGCGAAGGTAGAATATTTTATTCTGCTGAGGAGGTTACTATTGCTTATAATGAAAAAGCAGCCGACCTTCATGCTGAGATAAAGGTGCGAGTTATTGACCCTGAAGGTACTGGTGATAGAAGTATCAGAAAAATTATCACTACTACTGTTGGACGTGTTCTCTTTAACGAAGTTGTACCTGATGAGTTTTCCTATGTTAATGAGGTTCTTACAAAAAAATCTTTACGTGACATTATTAGTGACATGTATAGAAAAGTTGGATCTAGGAGAACAGCTCAATTCCTTGATGATATTAAGAAAATGGGATTCCGTCAGGCGTATGAAGGTGGATTATCATTTAACTTAGGTGATATTCTTATTCCTGAAGCTAAAACTCAAATGATTGCTGATGCAAATGCTGAAGTTGACGAGGTGATGAATAACTATAATATGGGTTTCATTACTAATAACGAGAGGTATAATCAGATTATTGATATCTGGACGCATACTAACTCACACCTTACTTTAACTTTGATGAATCAAATGTCATCTGATAATCAAGGGTTTAATGCTGTGTATATGATGCTTGATTCTGGAGCCCGTGGTTCTAAAGAGCAGATTCGTCAGCTATCAGGAATGAGGGGATTGATGGCTAAGCCTCAAAAGTCTGGTGCTACCGGTGGACAAATTATTGAAAATCCTATCCTTTCAAACTTTAAAGAAGGTCTTTCTGTACTTGAGTATTTTATCTCTACTCACGGTGCTCGTAAAGGTCTTGCAGATACAGCTCTTAAAACTGCAGATGCGGGTTATCTTACTCGTCGTTTGGTTGATGTAGCACAAGATGTTGTGATATTAGAAAATGATTGTGGTACTCTCAGAGGTCTTAATGTTTCAGCTCTTAAAAAGAATGAAGAGATTGTAGAGTCTCTTTATGAGAGAATTCTTGGTAGAGTTTCATTGCATAATGTTAGTCATCCTTTAACCGACGAACGTATTGTTAATGCAGGAGAGGAAATTGATGAAACTAAAGCAAAAATTATAGAAAATTCTCCAATTGAGTCTGTAGAAGTACGTTCAGTACTTACTTGTGAGTCTAAAAAAGGTGTTTGCGCTAAATGTTATGGACGTAACCTTTCTACTAGTAAATTAGTTCACAGAGGAGAGGCTGTAGGTGTTGTTGCAGCACAATCTATTGGTGAACCGGGTACACAGCTTACGCTACGTACGTTCCACGTTGGGGGTACCGCTTCCAATATTGCGGTTGATGCGCGTGTGGAAGTTAAGTATGATGGTCGTCTTGAGATTGATGAGTTGCGTTCTGTTGAGTATACAGATAAAGAGGGTAAAACATTTAATGTTGTAATTGGTCGTTCTGCTGAAATGCGTGTTATTGATGAGAAGACAAATGTTGTTCTCGCTTCACACGATCTCCCTTATGGTGCGAATTTGTACTGTAAAGATGGTGATATAGTTAAAAAAGGTACTATTATTAGTGATTGGGATCCTTATAATGCTTTGATTCTTTCTGAAGTTTCAGGTAGTATTGCCTTTGAAAATGTTGTTGAAGGACAAACTTACCGTAAAGAATCTGATGAGCAAACTGGTTTTGTTGAAAAAGTGGTTGTGGAGACTCGTAAGAAGGCTAAAAATCCTGTTATTAGAATTATTTCTGATAATGGTGATGAACTGAGAAAGTACGATATTCCGGCTGGTTCTCACATTGTTGTGGACGAAGGCGATTCGGTGGTTGCCGGTGGTATTCTTGTTAAAATCCCTCGTTCTCTTGGTAGTACGGGTGATATTACGGGAGGTCTTCCGCGTGTAACCGAATTATTTGAGGCTCGTAATCCTTCTGATCCTGCTGTGGTTACTGAAATTGACGGTATGGTTTCTTTCGGTACAAAGCTTAAAAGAGGTAACCGTGAGGTTATTATTACTTCAAAAACTGGTGAAGAAAAGAAATACTTGATCTCTACTTCTAAGCAGATTTTGGCTCAGGAAAATGACTATGTTCGTGCCGGTACTTCTCTTTCTGAAGGTGTGATGACTCCTGCTGATATCTTGGCAATTAAAGGCCCTATGAAAGTTCAGGAATATATTGTTAATGAAGTTCAGGAGGTGTATCGTCTTCAGGGTGTGAAAATTAATGATAAGCACTTCGAGGTTCTTGTTCGCCAAATGATGCGTAAAGTTGAAATAGCAGATCCGGGTGATACTAAATTTCTTGAAGGAGAACTTGTTGATAAGTTGGATTTTAATAAGGAAAATGACTGGATCTTTGATAAGAAAATTGTTGATGAGATAGGTGATTCCTCTAATCTTAGTCCCGGACAAATTGTTAGTGCAAGAAAACTTAGAGATGAGAATTCTTCATTAAGACGTAGAGACTTAAGATTGATTGAAGCTCATCAGGCTAAAACTGCTACTGGACGTCAAGTGTTACAAGGTATAACCAGAGCATCTCTTCAAACTAAGAGCTTTATCTCTGCCGCATCGTTCCAAGAAACTACTAAGGTTCTTACTAATGCTGCTATTCAAGCAAAACGCGACTCTCTTGAAGGTCTTAAAGAAAATGTTATTGTAGGGCATCAAATCCCCGCAGGTTCAGGTGTTAAAGAGTATCAAGATATAATCGTTGGTTCTCAAGAGGGCTATGAAGATTTGACGAAAGCTAAAGAAAAATAAGCTTTTTATAGATATTTTAAAAGACGGGACTTATGTCCCGTCTTTTTTTTTATCTTTATTTTTTATAATACCATATTATTTGGTGTAACAATTTAATAAAATAATTATCATGGAAAATAATAAAAAAACGCAACAAAAGTTGAATATCGAATTGTCAGAGGAAATAGCGGAAGGTATCTATTCTAACCTAGCAGCTATAACTCACTCTAATGCAGAGTTTATTGTGGATTTTATTAATATGATGCCGGGGGCAAAAAAAGCAAAAGTAAAGTCTCGAATTATTTTAACACCACAGCATGCTAAACGTCTTCTTCGTGCTTTGGTAGATAATATTAATAAATTTGAATCTATTCATGGGCAAATTAAAGAAACACCTAAAGAACAGATCCCTTTTAACTTGGGGGGACCTAAGGCGGAAGCATAAATAATATCAAATGAATAAAACTATTTTTTTTAATAATAGTTTTATTCATTTGATATTAAATCTCTTATTGCTTCCGAAGCACAATATAGTCCGAATATCGCAGGTAAGTACGAAATAACTCCTACAGTACTGCTTTTGTTATCAGAATCCCTATTGGCAAACATCGATTCTTTAACAGGAGCCTCGGCAGAATAAACAGCTTTAAATCCTTCTTTTAAACCTAATCTCTTTAAATATTTTCGTACGTAAAAAGCTAAATGACATCCATGTGTTTCTGAAAAATCGCTCACTAGTTTTACTTGAGTAGGGTCTAATTTTCTTCCCGCTCCCATTGAACTTATTATTTTAAAACCTTTGTTTGTCGCCCTGTATAAAAAAATTACTTTAGGCGATAAAGTATCTATAGCATCTACGATATAATCGTAATCTGTTTCCAATAAATCTTCGATTGTGTCTTCTGTAATGTATCTATCAAAAATTGTTAATTCTATAGAGGGATTTATGTCTAATAAACGTTTTTTCGCTAACTCTGTCTTTTTCTCTCCTATGGTGCTGTGTAATGCTAGTATCTGACGATTAATATTGCTTTTTGATACAGTATCGCTATCTGCAATAGTCATTTTACCTATTC
>JAYEOD010000553.1:0-6980 GCA_034722575.1 Bacteroidota bacterium
AAAATTTGAATTTGAGAGTGTTGAGTTGGTAGTGTATAACCGTTATGGAAAGAAGGTGTATGAAAACTCAAACTATCAAAGCGATTGGGATGCTGAAGGATTATCTGACGGTACTTATTATTATGTTCTTGTAACTCATGGTCATTTTAAAGATGATAAATATCAGGGTGCTTTAATGATTATGTCGGGAAATTAATCATCACCTAATTAATAAAAAAGCCTCCATGATATTAATTATGGAGGCTTTTTTTATTGATATAAAATCAGTGATTAGAAATAAAGATCTCTTTCACCGTTTTTAATTTTATCTATACGTAATCTTATTTCGGTTACATCAGCATTTTTATCGCTTTCGAGATCGTTAAGATTTTTTTCAATAACTTTCCATCCTTTTTGTGCTACCTCTTCATTAGCGTAGTCGCAAAGATATTCTGATAGAGTAAGTATTGCGTTAGGAGAGCAGTATCTCTTAATAAATCCCGGTACAGAAAATTCCATAAAGTGTTCGCCTGTTCTTCCTAGTCTGTAGCAAGCAGTACAAAATGAAGGAAGAAAGCCTTCGTCTAATAACTCCTCGATGATTTCTCCTAGCGAACGATTATCGTTAATGGTAAATTGCTCTTTATTAAGATTTTGATCTTCGTTTTTACTATCCGAATAAGTTCCCAGTTCAAGTTTAGTACCTCCATCTATTTGAGAAACGCCAAAGTGCATAACCTCTTTTCTAAGAACAGGAGATTCCCGTGCAGTAAGAATAAGTCCTGTGTAAGGAACTGCTAAACGTAGTATTGCGATAATTCGTGATAATTCTGCATCGCTAACTAAGTATTGCTCTGTCATATCTGTTGTAGAAGCCTTAGTAAGACGAGGGAAAGATATTGTGTGAGGACCTACATTATAACACGCTTCTAAATGTATAGTATGACGAACAAGTCCTAGTACTTCATATCTCCAATCGTATAAACCAAACAGAGCTCCAATTCCAACGTCGTCAAGTTCTGCTTCTTGAGCTCTGTCAAGTGAAGTTAAGCGGTTAATAAAATCTCTTTTTCTACCTTTTAAGTGATATTTCAAATATTCTTCAGGATGATAAGTCTCTTGAAATACTTGATATGTCCCAATACCGGCATCTTTAACTTTTTTAAAGTCTTCGATACTTAATGGAGCGGCATTAATATTAACACGTCGAATTTCTCCTTTGTCTTTTTTAACAGAATAGACTTTTTTTACATTGTCAGAAATAAAGTCTGCATCATAATCAGGATGCTCACCATATACTAATATTAGTCGTTTTTGACCGTTATCTTCTAATGCCTCAACTTCGCTTACAAGCTCTTCGTCAGAAAGAGTTTTTCTTTCTGCATCTTTATTTGAAGTCCTGAAACCACAATATTTACAGTCGTTAATACATTTATTACCAATGTATAGAGGAGCAAATAGTACTATGCGGTTGCCGTAAACAGTCTCTTTTAGCGTTCTGGCACCTTGCTTTATTTGCTCAATAAGTTTTGGGTCACTTGCCTGAACTAATTCTGCTGTTTCCGCTAATGTTAATCTCTCTTTATTAAGAGATTTGTTGATGATTTTTTCAATACGCTCTGCTGTAGGCTCTGCGTTATTAATATGATTCCATATTTCATCCGGATCGATGAAAGGTTTCATACGTTCATCTTTAATGCTGCATTTTTCAGGATTAAATTTCATCTGCTTATTTTTATACCGGATTTACATCATTTAAATGATTTATCCGTTTATTATTTGTTTGCCATGATATCAAGGCATTAAGATTTCTATTTAACATAATATTTTTTTGTTGTTCTTTTGCCTTGACGCAAAAGAACCAAAAAGTCAAGGCTTACATAAAAATATCATCCATCTCTTTGCAATGCCTAAGTTCGGCCGGGTGATCTTCGAACAAGTTCTCAGCTTCCCGGTCTCTCTAAGGCATAGCTTTGAGCTGAATAATATTTTTCTGAATGCCAATCTAATTACTTATTTTTATTAATACAGTTGCAAACCTTCAATATTTATCAAATCCTGCCGGCTATTAACCCATATAATCATTCTCGTGTGTTAAAAATTACTTAACATGGATGATTTATCCGTTTATAATTTGATTTCATCGAATTAAATGAATTAATCTAATTTTTTTGATCCGATGAAAGTGGATTATGTTATTTATATAACAGTGCAAAAATACTAAAAAATATGCTGTTTTTTTGTTTTCCGGTTCTAAATAAGCAATTAATTACCAAAATAAAATTAGCTGTTATTATCTGTTAAGTAGTTGGTGTTTTAAACTGATGTTTTATGTTGAATAGAATGATTTTTTTTACTGTATTTTGGTCGTTATTTGTTATTAGTTAACAGTTTATAATTTGCTTGATACACTACTCTCCCCAAAATCGAGTTGGTAAATATTATTTCAAAATAGCCTCTTCAAAAAAGTTTAGTTCAAAAATGGTCGATTGTACAAAAGCTTCCTTCATCTGTTTTTTTTTATTTTCGTTGCAATTAGTAGCTAAGCGTTCCACTATTTTAATAAATATTTTTGTATAATTTTCATATTCACCATCCTCATAGGTCTCAATCCATTTTTTATATATATTATGCTTTTTCGCATTAGTAATAATATGATTCCCTAAGCTATTATAAACCCAAAAACAGGGTAATAAAGCAGCGGCTGTTACCTGATATGTTGATTTTTCAGAATGCTCAATTAAAAAACGGGTATACTCTTCAATGGCAGGAGATTTTGTTGTTGCTTCCAACACATTAAAGTTTTTTAAAAAATGGTTATGTAGCTCTTGTTCAATAGCAATTGCATCAATAGCCATAGACATAAAAAATTCTTCTTCTGCAGGCTCGGTTGCTTTTTTAGATAAATTTTTAAGCGCTTTTGAGTCATCGCGGATATACAACACATCCTGTGATAAATAATGAGCAAAACACTGGAGTGGAAGTGTCCCTTTTGCCAATTGATTTACGAAAGGATGATTTATTAAATTTGTATAAATATCTTCTATCGATTCCCATAAGTGACTTGTAAATTCTCCTTCTGTCTTCATTCGTTCCAGTATTTATAAAAATGATTTACAGGGCCATGTCCCTTGCCAATAGAATAATCTACTCCGGCAATAATAGCATTGTTTATATACTCTTTTGCCTGTTGTACCGCATCGTTAAGTTCAAAACCTTGTGCTAATAATGCAGCTAATGCTGATGAAAGCGTACAACCTGTTCCGTGAGTATTTTTAGTTGCTATCCGTTTTGATTTTAGCTCAAGTATTTCGTTTGTCTCGTAGTTAAAAAACACATCTATCAATTCATTATCGTCTAAATGCCCTGCTTTTAACAATACAGATACTTTGTATTTATTCCCAAGGTTTCGCGCATGCTCCGGGAAATCTTTCTGACTTAGACCTTTTTTTTCAAGCAGAATCTCGACTTCGGGAATATTAGGAGTTATAACCCTCACATTGGGTATTAACTCATCAATCAGGGTGTGTATAGCTTCGGCCTGTAATAAGTTATTACCTGAAGTGGAAACCATAACTGGATCGAGAACTATATTTGTCATTTTAAACTGCGAAAGCACTTCATTAACAGCTATAATTGTTTCTGAATTGTGTAACATCCCAATTTTTATACTGTCGGTTCCAATATCTTCAAGCACAGCTTCAATTTGCTTTTTTAAGGTGTTTATCGGAATGGGGTGAATATCGGTAACTCCAACTGTGTTTTGGGCAGTTATCGCAGTAATAGCTGTTGTGGCAAAACATCCACAAGCGGAAATAGACTTTATGTCTGCCTGAATACCTGCTCCGCCGCCTGAATCGCTACCGGCAATTGCTAGTACTCTTTTATATGTTTTCATTTTTTTGTTTGTTTGAAAAATGGTTAAACCCGTCTTTTTTATTTGTTATTTCTGTCTTTTTTTTAAACCAGCTTATTCCTGTTTCTCCTTCTTTTATTTCGCCTATAACGGAAATATTTTCCATGAAATTTACCTTGTATTCCATTTTTAATTTGTCAATATCTTTAGCATCAACGGTAAAAAGCAGCTCGTAATCTTCACCACCCGAAGAAGCTAATTCAAATGGATTCCAGTTGTTTTCTGAAGCAACTTTATACAATAACTCACTTATGGGCAATTTATCTGCATGTATACAGGCCGATTTGCCTGAGGCATCTAAAATATGCATTAAATCAGATGAAATACCATCAGAAATATCCATCATGGCATGGACTGATTTTTGTTTTCCTAACCAAATTCCTTCATTAATCCTTGGTTCAGGAGCATGGTGTTTCTGTACTAGAATTTTATTTTCAGGGTTCAGCTCTAGGTCATTAAGAATGACTTTAAGTCCAGCTGCAGAATCTCCCAGAAAACCTGTAACACATATTAAATCGCCATCTTTGGCCATAGAGCGTAAGTGCATTTCTGATTTTTTACATTGGCCTATAACAGCAACATTTATTATCAGTTTATCAGATGATTTTGTGGTATCGCCTCCCATCAATGGCATATTATATTTTTCTGAAAGAGAATAAAAGCCAGCCATAAAAGCATCTAAGTACTCCACAGAAATATGACTCGGAATACCTATAGATAGAAATGAAAATTTTGGCTCTGCGCCCATAGCTGCTAAATCGCTTAAATTTACAGCTAACGACTT
This sequence comes from Bacteroidota bacterium, assembly GCA_034722575.1. Lineage (GTDB taxonomy): Bacteria > Bacteroidota > Bacteroidia > Bacteroidales > JAIPAH01 > JAIPAH01. The sequence continues at coordinate 4,680 of JAYEOD010000553.1, forward strand.
GTATCCTAACTCTTCGGGAGATATTTTATTTTTTAAAAAATGAATGTCTTCATTTAATAAATCTGTAGTTATAACATAGTTATCTGATCCGTTTATCGGGATTACCGCGCAGTCGTCGCCAATGCCCAATTCATCTTCCTTAATAAAACGGTCGAATTTATTTGCAAAGCGTTTTATAAAACCAAATTCACCAATTTCTTTTAAATCCATAATAACTATTTTGCTTTACGAATGATTGTTTTAAGATTAAATGCTGCTTCACGAGGATTATTTTGTGATACAATAGCTGAAACAACTGCAATTCCATCTGCTCCACTGGCAATAACACTCTCTGTATTTAAACTGTTAATACCTCCAATAGCAACGGTTTTATGTTTTGTGAAACCTGATATCTTTTTAATTCCTGATAACTCAAGAGGTGTGTTTATGTCAAGTTTTGTATTTGTTGAAAACACAGGAGATAAACCAATATAATCTACATCAATATTATTTGCTTCACGTGCCTGTTCAATGGTCTCTACCGATAAGCCAATTATTTTGTTTTTGCCCAGTAGTTTTCTGGCAATAGAGTAAGGTAGATCACTTTGCCCAATATGTAATCCATCGGCATCAACGGCAAGGGCAATATCTAATCTGTCGTTTATTATCAATGGAATATTCAGAGGCTTTAGAAGTTTCATAAGAGATTTTGCTAATTCGTAAAACTCTCGCGATGAAATATCCTTTTCCCGCAATTGAACAATGGTAACGCCGCCTTTTATAGCTTCCTCCACAATATACTCATGCGACCGACCTTTCGAAAGGCTTTGATCGGTGACAAGATATAAACTTAAATCGAATTTATTCATAACTCATTTTTAATCTTTGTTCTATATCTTCAATTGAAATTTTATATAGCTGGTCGATAAAATTCATTTGCATAGAGCCAGGACCTTTAGAGAGTTCACTGGCCATTTCGCCAGCAATGCTCATTATTGCCATTGCACTCACTGCGGCAACAAATAAATCTTCTTCTGCTCCGGCAAAGGCTCCTGTAATGGCAGTAGCTGTACATCCCATTCCGGTAACTTTCGCCATTATAGTATCTCCGTTATTAATGCTAGTTACTCGTTTGCCATCGGTTATGTAATCGGTTTCGCCACTAACTACAACAACAGAATTTGTTGATTTTGCCAATAATTTAGCCGAATCAAGTGCTGCATTCGACGATACGGTGCTGTCAACACCTTTTGTTTTTATATTAGAATTACACAGTGTCATTATCTCAGAAGCATTCCCTCGTATTACAGTAGGTTTGCACTCTTCTATTATCTGCTGTGCAACTTGAGTTCGATATGTAGTAGCACCAACTCCTACAGGATCAAATATTACTGGGATAGCTTTTTCGGTAGCTTTTTTTCCTGCTAAAATCATAGCTTCTACCCATTTCTCGCTTAATGTACCCATGTTTATTACCAGTGATGATGCTATGCTTACCATGTCTTCTACTTCGTTGGTTGCATGAGCCATTACTGGCGAAGCTCCAATTGAAAGAAGGGCATTTGCGGTATTATTCATTACTACATAATTCGTTATATTATGAACTAAAGGTGATTTCTCGCGCACCTTTTGTGATGCTTCTGTTATATGATTTGTTCTTATCATTATATTTAATTTTTAATGGCACAAATAGCTACATAATCGCCACAATCGTAACCTGTAATGGGCTGTTCTATCATGTTATTTGAATATTTTGGATGTTTTGTTAAGGTTTGAGCAAATTGTAACTCTTTAAATCCCGCTTTTTCTAAGAGTTTAATTTTCTCTTCTGTTGTTCTCCAATTTGCTACTCTTACAAATTCTATTGGATAAGGATCTTTTGGATTTACCCCTTCTAACAATGGGTGATCCCATGTATCTACTGCTTTTGCTAAATTATACATTGTTGCATAAGAGCTCTCTTTTGGAACATCAATCATAATGATTTTTCCGCCTTTTTTTATTGATGCATATGCCTTTTCAATAACACTTCCCAAATCTGTAATATAACTGGGAGTACCATTAAAAAGAACAGTATCGTGTACGTCAATTCCAAAATTTGCATTTTCGGCTGTAGTTACTTCAACATTCATTCCTCTTTTACGGGCAATGTCCGCCATACCATCCGATGGTTCAATTCCGGTTTTAATCTCAATATTAAAATCTTTTGCTAATATCGATTCAAACAAACCACTTCCACAACCAACAGAAAAAATTTTTCCAGCATCCTTTAAAAAGTGTGCTACTAAATTTACTTCCGAGGTCAATAAATTAGTGTTATCG
>JAYEOD010000554.1:0-6945 GCA_034722575.1 Bacteroidota bacterium
AACGGCAACGGCAACGGCAACGGCAACGGCAACGGCAACGGCAACGGCAACGGCAACGGCAACGGCAACGGCAACGTAAAGAAAATTCATGAATTTTCTCTACCAATACCACCAACACAACCAACACAACCAACCATTGATGAAATAAAACAATACCGTAAACAACGACGCAACATGATAATTCCCAAAATATTTGGAAAATTCCAACAACAAACATCAAAACAGATAAACATATTACGAAATACGCCCGGTGTGAAAAATTGGCAACGAAATTACCACGATCATATTATCAGAAACGATAAATCATATCAAAACATCCGAAATTATATTGTAAACAACCCACAAAAATGGATGAATGATAAATTTAATACAGAAAACGGCAAATAATTATGAATAACGAATTACAACTTTTTAATGATTTGTTGTTTATGGATTAGTACCTTTGTTGCATAATTTTAAAAAGCAATGCATTTACTAGAACCACACTACAACTGGAGAGACTATTATACAGCCGAAGAGGATGAAGAATCGCCTTTTTATGGAAGAATATACAGCGAATTTGAGTTTCATAATGCTATTTACAACCACGTTATCCACCCGCAATGGGATGAATTTGGATCAAACACATTATATATTAAAATTCTTTTTGCTGATTACACACAGGGATTTTGCATTATTGAAATGATTGGCGAATGGAATGACTTGCTATATAATGACATTATGCATCTTAAAAGAAATGTTATTGAACACCTTATTTATAAAGGCATTAATAAATTTATTTTAATTGGCGAAAACATATTAACTTTCCATAACGATGGTGACGACTACTATCAGGAGTGGTTCGAAGAAATTGAAGATGGCTGGATTGTGGGAATTAATTTTCAGAATAATGTTATTAATGAATTATCGCATGCCAATATCGATTATTACATCACTATTGGCGGACAATTTGATGAAATGAACTGGAGAACTTTGCGTCCCGAACAACTTTTTACGAAAATCGAAACTATAATAACAAAACGTCTGGAAGAATAATATTTTGAAACTTTTTATAATAAGAGTTACGGGAAGAGTACAAAATGTAGGTTTTAGATATGCCACAAAAGCTGCTGCAGAAAAATTAAATATTCGTGGTTTTGTACAGAATCTGCCTGACAGATCGGTATATATTGAAGCAGAAGGCGAAGAACCGGAAATTAGTAAGTTTTTGTTGTGGTGTCACCAAGGACCTTCGTGGGCTCACGTAGATAATATCAGCACTCAGAAAGCTCCTTTACAACATTTTAAAAGTTTTAAAGTTCGATAATATCTGCAAGTCACGGCGTGACTTCTTAATAATCTGCATTTTTTAACAATAACTGATCACCTTTTTCAAACCTAGTCACACCGTGACTATCAACAGATTAATTGGTTACTTGCGGATTTAAGATTACAACACCTGCTCTCCATTATAAATTCTTAAACTTTATTGCGCGCGTAATTTCTCTTTTACCTTTAGGACCGGGCAATCCCTCCACCTTAAATCCGGCAGCTTTTAAATTACGTTTCATCTGTCCTTGAGCCGAATATGTCACTAACACACCACCTTCTACCAAAGCATCATAACATTTCTTAAATATCTCCTCGCTCCACATCTCCTCTTGTGTAGAGGGAGAAAAAGCATCAAAATAAATAACATGAAACTGTCCCTCTCCTATCTCTACATCCTGCACTTTTGCTTTTAGCTTATTCAAAACAAAATAATCTGATATCACAAAAGGGAAATCCCATCCTACCTGATGCATTTTTTGAAAAACACTTCCACACTTTGCATCGCCTAATGCATCAGAATAGTTCAACTTAGAATATAACTCTTCCGTTATCGGATATGGCTCAACAGAAACATATTGCACTTTCCTTTTGTGCTCCACAGCTTGGTGATATGTTAAAAAAGCATTTAATCCGGTACCAAACCCCACCTCAAATATTTTCAGCGGCTCAATCTGCTTATCAATTTTTTTATATCCTGCTTCAATAAAAATATGTTTCGATTCGTTGATAGCTCCATGTGTAGAATGATAACTCTCATCTATTTCGGGAATAACCAATGTATGCGATCCATCTTCTGTAACAAAAATCTCTTTTTTCATTATTTACAATTTGTTTTTTACTTGGCGGATAAAACATCCATTTTCAAACTTCAAATTTAGAATAAAAAAATAAACAAGCCATAATTAAAACTTAAACACACACTAAAAGGACTAATAAAAATCTCTTTACGACAAACCTTTAAATTGATAAAAAAGATTATCTTTTTTCTACTTTTTTATAAGTCACCTTAACACCAAATCCATTTTTCTCTTGCTGCAACACAATCTCATCTTTTGTAGCACTAATTATTTTCATGTCGTTAACCACAGACGTTTTATAATCCTCCTCCTCGTAAACCGATGGTCCATATGGGTTACACTCTATATTAAAATACATATCCGGCGCATCATCTCCATTATACCCAACGCCACCATCTTCGCCTCTTAATACATATATTTCATAATTCACTTCCCAGGCATACTCAATAAAACCTCCATGAGAGAAATAAACTCCATCATAATAAAAAGTATAAAATCCCGAAACAACGCGATAATACTCATCCCAAAAGAAAACTTCAGGTATAGAAGAGGTTCCTGCATCAACAAAATCGGGCTTATCAATTTGATACGATAATGCTAAATAAGCTCTCCCATCAGCTCCATCGTCGCCAATAACACACGAACTGAAAAACGTTGTTGCTACAACAAAAATAAATATCATCGAAAATAATCTGTATCTCGCTTTACTTATTAACTTTTTCATATATAGTTTATTTTTTTATTTTACAGATGTAAATCACCTTTCTAACCTTGTGTCTCTATTAATATTAATTTATAACAAAAATATATCAAAATGATCTATACAAATTGATTATTGCTGTTAAAACCAAATAATATGCCAAACAATATTAAAATATAATTTTATTTCTTTAATCTCTGACAAAAACGGAGATAAATTATCACTACTTTTGTTCTCCCTAATAAACTTGAGTAAAAGAGACAATATTGGTATTAACATCTTTATTATCAATACATTAAACACTCAAAAGAAATTATTAACAAAAGAGGGGATAGAAGAATATTAATTGTAAATTTGAAAAATGGACATACCAAACAATCCGCAGAATAAAAATTCTAATATTACAAGAACTAAACAAGAGAAGCTTACTATGATTGATGGCGGTAAAATACCACCACAAGCAATTGATTTAGAGCAAGCTGTTTTAGGAGCTTTAATGCTCGAAAAAAATGCTCTTACAGCAGTTATTGATATTCTTCAACCGGCAGTTTTTTACAAAAACGCTCATCAAAATATTTTCGAGGCGATACAAAGTCTTTTTGCAAAATCAGAACCTATTGATATTTTAACCGTTACCAACGAGTTAAAAACAATGAATGCACTTGATAGAATTGGCGGCCCATACTACATCACACAATTAACAAACAGAGTTGCTTCGGCAGCAAATATCGAATATCACGCCAGAATTTTATTAGAAAAATTCATTCAAAGAGAACTAATACGTGTTTCGGGAGACGTAATTAAAGAAGCATACGAAGACAGCACCGACGTTTTTGCCTTATTAGACAAAGCAGAATTGGGATTATTTAATGTTAGTGAGAATAATTTCCGTCGTGGACACTCCTCTATGCAGGAGCTTATAAAAGATGCTATAACAGAAATAGAAAACGCAAAAGACTCAGACGATCATCTGCGTGGTATTCCTTCGGGATTTAAAGATTTAGATCGCCTTACGGCAGGATGGCAAAAATCAGACCTTATTGTATTGGCGGCACGTCCCGGTATGGGAAAAACAGCTTTTGTACTATCCATGGCTCGTAACAGCGCTGTTGATTTTAATAAAGGTATCGCTCTTTTTTCTCTGGAGATGTCGGCTATACAGTTAGTAACCCGTTTAATATCCAGCGAAACACGAATATCAGGTAACAAATTAAAAAAAGGAGATCTTAAAGACTATGAATGGGAACAGCTAAATTCAAAAATATCTAATTTAATAGAAGCTCCTATTTATATTGATGATACACCGGCATTATCGGTATTCGAATTACGTGCAAAATGCCGAAGACTGAAAGAACAACACGATATCCAAATGATTGTTATCGACTATATTCAGCTGATGACAGTAGGAACTGATAATAAAGGGGGTAATCGTGAGCAAGAAATCTCAACCATTTCACGTTCATTAAAAAGTTTAGCAAAAGAACTTGATGTGCCGGTTATAATTCTTTCGCAGTTAAACAGATCGGTAGAGACAAGAGGAGGCACAAAACGACCACAACTCTCCGACCTTCGTGAATCGGGAGCTATTGAGCAAGATGCGGATATGGTACTCTTTATTTATCGCCCCGAATATTATGGTTTAACGGAAGATGAAAGTGGAGAGAGCACTGCCGGTAAAGCAACAATAATTGTTGCAAAACACAGAAATGGTGCGTTAGAAGATATCGAACTTCGATTTGTTGCTGAAAATATCAGCTTTAAAAATCTGGATGAAAATATAGAGAGCATGACACCAAATTTCATGACACCAAATACCGAATTTGACAGTAATGATAACCAACCGGCACAAACATATACCATGCCATCAAAAATGAATGATGATGAGGATATTAAAGACATTTCAACTAATTCTTCAAATAATTTACCATTTTAAAAATTATATTATAATAAAAAAGATACTCATATTATTTTGCTTTATTGCCATAGGAATAAATTCACAGGCTGCTTATATCCTGATTCCTATGGACAATAATCAATCTAACCACCTGAAAGCATATGGAGTAGCCTATCTATCGTTGGAGAAAGACATCGAAATATCGTGGCTGCTAAATTATAAAGGGGGCAGTTTTGCCAGCAAACATTACTCATTTATAGAAAACGAATGTCTTGCCAGAGGAATTTCGTACGAAATTATTGCTGATGTGCAATACACTTCCATATTACAAAATATAGCACAAGCATCTACAAATAAAGATATTATAAAACTTCAAAAAGCACCAAAAATTGCTGTTTACTCTCCAAAAAACAAACAACCTTGGGACGATGCTGTTACTATGGTGCTTACGTATGCCGAAATACCTTACGATATTGTTTATGATAAAGAAGTAATTAATAATTCATTAATACAATACGATTGGTTGCATCTTCACCACGAAGATTTTACCGGACAATTTGGTAAATTCTGGAGAGCGTATAAAAATGCAGCTTGGTATCAGGAAGATGTGAGAATAAACAATGCGCTTGCAAAAGAGTTAGGCTACGAAAAAGTATCGCAAATGAAATTAGCTGTAGCAAAAAAGATACGCGATTTTGTTGCCGGTGGAGGATATATGTTTGCCATGTGCTCGGCTCCCGATAGTTTTGATGTTGCTTTAGCTGCTGACGGCGTTGATATTTGCGATATAATGTTCGACGGAGATCCTGTTGAACCAAACGCTAAAAACAAACTTAACTACGACAACTGTTTTGCTTTCGAGAATTTCGAAATCAGTTTAAACCCAAACGAATACGAAATATCATCAATAGACGCTACAGCAGACAGAAAAGTAAATCCTAAATCAGATTTTTTTACCCTGTTCGACTTCTCAGCAAAATGGGATCCCGTGCCAACAATGCTTTGTCAAAATCACGAACAAGTAATAAAAGGTTTTATGGGACAAACCACTGCCTTCAAAAAAAAATATCTGAAATCGAATGTAGTTATAATGGGCGAAACAAAATCAGCCGAAGAGGTAAGATATATCCATGGCAATTACGGCAAAGGGACATGGACTTTTTTTGGAGGCCACGACCCGGAAGACTACAGACACTTTATAGGCGATCCTAAAACAGATTTGAATCTACACCCCAACTCTCCGGGATACAGACTGATTTTAAACAACATTCTTTTTCCTGCTGCCAAAAAGAAAAAACGTAAAACATAAAAAAAGGGTGTTATAAAAATAACACCCTTTTTTTTATCATTTTCTGATATACTCTTGAAAAGAATATTTAAAAGAGACTTCTGCCTCTCTATTATTTTCTTCTTCTTTCTCGATATACCATTCCGATGCTTCTATTTCCGGAAAAAAAGTATCTCCTTCAACATCAAAATAAATTCGAGTAACATATAATTTATCAACAAAAGAGATAAATTGTTTGTATATATTACCCCCTCCAATAACAAAACTCTCCTCATTATCGTTCGATACATCAATAGCCTCTTGTATAGAGTGTACAACAGTAACACCATCGGCTACAAAATTTTTATCTGTAGTAACAACAACATTTTTTCTATTTGGCAGAGCACCATTTGGTAAAGAAAAAAATGTTTTTCTTCCCATTATAATAGTATGCCCTGTTGTGATTTTCTTAAAATGTTTTAAATCCTCAGGCAAATACCAAGGCATGTCATTTTCTTTTCCAATAACATTACCATTTGCCATTGCAACAATTATCGATATTTTTGTCATCCGTTTATATTTTAGACAGGATTTACATGATTAACATGTTTTTTTCATCCGTTTATAATTTCATATTTCGGTCGGATGGAGCTCGCCTTTATTATTATTGTCGGGTGTATTAAAAAACTTTTAATATGGCTCGGTTCATCCGTTTATAATTTGTTTACCCTGATATCAAGGCATTAAGATTTCTATTTAACATAATATTTTTTTGTTGTTCTTTTGCCTTGACGCAAAAGAACCAAAAAGTCAAGGCTTACAGTAATACCAAAAACATATTAAAATGATCGATAAAAATCGTTTCTTTTTCTCTTATTCTTTGTTTAAAAATAATTACGTAGCTAAGGCTATGGAATGATTTTTAATCGGCGAATAAGAAAAAAATAATTCAATTTTTTTATCGATCATTTTAACA
>JAYEOD010000555.1:0-6824 GCA_034722575.1 Bacteroidota bacterium
AGAGTGTTCAACATCAGCGGACAACTGATCTCATCACAAACATTCAGCATAAAAGACACCCCTGTTTATATCGGCTACAAAAATCTAAACCCCGGGATATATATCCTCAACGCAACTACAGAAACAGGTAAATCATTCAAGCAAAAAGTGGCGGTGCATTAATTGAGGTTGAGGTTGAGGTTGAGGTTGAGGTTGAGGTTGAGGTTGAGGTTGAGGTTGACAAAAAATATTCAAATACTTGTCATTTCAATTATTAATTATAATTTAGCGCTTTGATTTGATTCATTTGTGTTCAGATCTGATAGTTTAAAAATTTATAAAATAGTAAATTCTTCATGATAGGGTGAAATTCCCGACCGGCGGTATAGTCCGCGACTCCCGATTTATCGGGATTAAGCTGGGGTAGTTCCAGCGCCGATTGTTACAGTCAGGATGGGAGAAGGAATTTATCATATTTTGTACCTGTGCATTTTTTTGCATACAGGGTATATGTACGATATATTTCAAGGCTCCATAATAGGAGCCTTTTTTTTGTACAAGAATTTATTGTTTTGGAAACAAAACAAAGAATGGAAAAGAAGTATATGTATCGAGCTCTGGAATTGTCAAAACAAGGGATTGGTTTTGTAAATCCCAATCCTTTGGTAGGAGCTTTAATTGTAAAAGATAATAAAATTATTGGCGAAGGTTTCCACGAGTATTTTGGAGGTCCTCACGCCGAGATAAACGCTTTTAATAACACCCGTCAGGATGTTAAAGGCGCTACAATGTATGTAACTCTCGAGCCCTGCTCCCATCACGGAAAAACCCCTCCTTGTGCCGATGCTATCGTAAAGGCAGGAATAAGTAAAGTTATTATTGGGATGAAAGACCCTAATCCGCTGGTAGCAGGAAGAGGAATTGCTATTCTCGAAAAAAATGGAATTAAGGTAGAATGTGGAGTACTCGAGAACGAAATTAAAGAAATTAATAAAGTCTTTATAAAATATATCACCACTCACAAACCCTTTTGTGTTTTAAAAACTGCCATGACACTTGATGGGAAAATCGCCACAAAAACCGGCGATTCGCAATGGATTTCAAATTCAGATTCCAGAAAATATGTACATGAATTAAGGCATCAATATTCGGGGATTATGGTTGGTATAAATACTGTACTTACCGATAATCCTTCGTTAACCACTCGTCGCGATAAGCAAAACAATAACAGCGATCCGGTAAGAATTGTAGTTGACAGCAAAGCCGGAATTCCACTTAACTCTAAAATACTCAATCTTAATTCAAATTCTCAAACAATAATTGCGTGCACACAACAGGCTCCTGCTAATAAAATAAAGCAAATAGAACAAAAAGGAGCTAAAATTATAATCACTTCTTCAAAAAATAATCAGGTTAACCTAGATGAGCTAATGACAAAACTAGGAGAATCAGGAATTGACAGTGTTCTTTTGGAAGGGGGAAGCAGTCTGAATTTCTCGGCATTGCAAGAAGGTATTATAGACAGAGTACTGGCTTTTATAGCACCAAAAATATTTGGCGGACAAACAGCAAAAACACCTGTTGAAGGAAATGGTATAGAACAAATAAAAGATGCTTTCGAGTTAGATGAAATGGAAATCACAAGATTTATGGATGATATTCTCATCAGTGCTAAAATAAAAAAAGGAGACTGCTAATGTTTACAGGATTAATTGAAGAAATTGGAACGGTTAGAAATATAAAAAAAACTGCTACATCAGTTCAACTAACCATTTCAGCAAAAAAAATACTTGCCGATGTTAAACAGGGAGATAGTATTTGCACAAATGGAGCCTGCTTAACAGTAACGGCATTAGATAGCGTAAGTTTTTCTGTTGATGTAATGGCTGAAACTGTTCGTAAAACAAATATTAAAAACCTTAAACCCGGAAGCAAAGTAAATTTGGAAAGAGCTTTATGTGTAGGCGACAGACTTGGTGGACATATGGTAAGCGGACATATCGACGGCATAGGAGTTATAAAAGATTTTAAGAGAGAGGGTATTTCTGTTTGGGTTACCATTAGCACAAATTCCGATATCCTAAAATATATAATTAACAAAGGTTCAATTACAATCGACGGAATCAGCTTAACAGTAGCTTATGTTGATGACACTATTTTTAAAGTCTCTATTATTCCTCATACCGCAGGAGAGACTACTTTATTAGATAAAAAACCCGGCGATATCATGAATCTCGAATGTGATATAATGGGTAAGTATATCGAAAAACTTATGTTTCATAAAGAGAAAGAGCAAAGTGTTCCTAAAAAGGATATCGACCTTAACTTTTTAATAGAAAACGGATTTTAATAAATTTTATAAACTGAATATATTCAAGGGATTTTTCCCGGTTATAAATTAATACCATGAATAAATTTAACACAATAGAAGAAGCTATTGAAGATATCAAAAACGGCAAAATGGTTGTTGTTATTGATGATGAAGCAAGAGAGAATGAGGGTGATCTTATTATGGCTGCCGAAAAAGTAACTCCACAAGCCATCAATTTTATGGTAACTCATGCACGTGGATTAATCTGTATGCCTGTTATAGGCGAAAGACTTCATGAGCTTAATATTGGTAATATGGTCGATGAAAATACTGATGTAAATAAAACTGCATTTACAGTATCTATCGATGCTGTGGAGACTACTACAGGAATTTCTGCATTTGACAGGTCATTAACTATTCAAAAAGTTCTCGATCCTAATGCACAGCCATCCAATTTCAACCGTCCGGGACACATTTTTCCATTGGAAGCAATACCCGGCGGAGTATTAATTCGCCCGGGACATACCGAAGCTTCTGTTGATTTAGCACAAATGGCCGGGCTCTATCCCGCAGGAGTTATTTGTGAGATTATGAACGAAGACGGATCAATGGCAAGAGTTCCTCAGTTAATGGAATATGTAGAAAAACATAATCTAAAAATAATCACTATTGCCGATTTAATCGAATTCAGAAAAAAGCATGAAGTTTTGGTAGAGAAGGTATCAGAAGCCGCTTTACCAACAAAATATGGTGAATTCAGAATTCATGGTTATGTAAACAAAATAACCGGCGAAGAGCACGTTGCTCTTGTTATGGGAGATGTTTCTACTGAGCCGGTATTGGTGAGATTACATTCTGAATGCCTTACCGGCGATGTGTTTGGCTCTTTACGATGCGACTGTGGCGAACAGCTTGATAAAGCAATGGAGACAATTGGAAAAGAGGGAAAAGGAGTTGTTTTATACATGCGCCAAGAAGGAAGAGGAATTGGTTTATTAAATAAGATAAAGGCTTACTCTTTACAGGATATGGGCATGGATACTGTTGAGGCAAATCTTGCCTTGGGTTTCCCCGATGATATGCGCGAATACAGTTTAGGATCGATGATACTCGCTGATATTGGAGCAAAAAAAATTAAGCTAATGACTAATAACCCCGATAAAATAGAAGGCATTGAAGCATTTGGGGTACATGTTACAGAACGCATCCCCATTAAGATGAACCATAACGAAAAAAACCTATTTTATCTGCAAACTAAGCAACAAAAAATGGGTCATATGGTTGATTATCTTAACGAGACGAAACCTATAGAAACAATCTCTGATAGTAAGCTTATTAAAGACATTGCAAAGAGAATTGAGAATTAATAATTGATAGTTGAGAATTAATAATTGATAATTATATATTTAAACCATATGAAAACATACGAAGGAAATTTAACTGCAAAAGGATTAAAATTCGGCATTATAGTTGGTCGTTTTAATGAATTTATTGGCGGCAAATTATTATCCGGAGCTGTTGATGCTCTTAAGCGTCACGAGGCAGATGAAAAAGATATTGAAATAGCTTGGGCTCCCGGAGCATTTGAGATTCCATTATTAGCAAAAAAGATGGCTAAATCCGAAAAATATGATGCCATTATTTGCCTTGGAGCAGTTATAAAAGGCTCTACCCCTCACTTCGATTATGTATCTAGCGAAGTCTCAAAAGGAGTTGCTCATGTCTCTCTAGAGACTGAACTACCAGTAATTTTCGGTGTACTCACAACCGACAGTATTGAGCAGGCCATAGAAAGAGCCGGAACAAAATCCGGTAATAAAGGTTTTGATGCGGCAGTCTCCGCTATAGAAATGGTTAATGTTTTAAAACATTTCTAAAAAACGTTATAATCCTCGGAAAGCATATTTCCGGGGATTTTTTACTTTTCCCTTCATACACATATTAATACCAATTGAATATAAGAATAGTCCCGCTAAAATTATTTTCGATAAACAGAGATATTTTTCTAACAATCATTACATTATAATGCAAAATTATCACTATTTTTGCACACTTTTTGGCGTACAATATATAAAATTAGATATTAGATGATTACAGTTTCAGATTTAAAAATTCAGTTTGGTAAAAAAGTATTATTTCAAGATATTAACATGAAACTTACTCCGGGGCACTGTTATGGCGTAATAGGTGCAAACGGAGCAGGGAAATCGACTTTCTTAAAAGCTATTTCGGGAGAGATCGAGACTAGCACCGGAAAAATTTCTTTAGCACCGGGAGAGAGACTCTCTGTATTAACCCAGGATCACTTTGCTTTTGACGAGTTTACAGTACTCGACACAGTTATAAAAGGTCACTCACAGTTGTGGGACATCATGAAGGAGAAGGATGCTATTTATGCCAATCCCGATTTTTCGGAAGCAGATGGTATTAAAGCTGCCGAACTAGAAGGACAATTCGCTGATATGGATGGCTGGAACGCCGAAAGCGATGCAGCAACTTTTTTAAGCAACTTAGGTATCAAAGAGGAATTTCACTATACTTTAATGAAAGATATGAGTGGAAAGCAAAAAGTTAGGGTTTTATTAGCTCAAGCGCTTTTTGGTAATCCCGATAACTTATTGCTTGACGAGCCTACCAACGACCTTGACCTCGATACTGTAATGTGGTTACAAAACTATCTGGCAAACTACGAAAACACTGTTTTAGTAGTTTCGCACGACAGATATTTCCTCGACGCAATAAGTACACATACTATAGATATTGATTATGGTGATATACAAATTTTTGCAGGAAACTACAGCTTCTGGTATCAGAGTAGTCAGCTAGCATTACGCCAGCAACAAAAGCAAAACAAAAAGGCCGAAGAACGAAAAAAAGAGCTACAAGAGTTTATATCGCGTTTCAGTGCCAACGCATCCAAATCGAAACAGACTACCAGCCGTAAAAAAATGATTGAAAAGCTTAATATTAATGATATTAAGCCTTCTACAAGAAGATATCCGGGAATTATTTTTACTCCGGAACGTGAGGCAGGAAATAAAATTCTTGAAGTTAGCGGATTAAGCGCTAGCGTAGATGGAAAAGTTCTTTTTAAAGATGTAGAATTTTACGCCAACAAAGGCGACAAAATCATCTTTTTATCAAAAGACCCTAGAGCTATGACAGCGTTTTTCGAGATAATAAACGGAAAACAACAAGCTGATGCCGGTACATATGAATGGGGACAAACCATCACATCTGCGTACTTACCTGTAGATAACTCAGATTTTTTTAGAAACGAATTAACTCTGTTCGATTGGCTATGCCAATTTACCAAAGACACTTCAGATTTATATATCCGTGGTTATTTAGGTAAGATGTTATTTTCGCGAGAAGATTCTGACAAACGCGTAAATGTTTTATCAGGAGGAGAAAAAATGCGATGTATGATCTCTAAAATGATGCTTCTGGATGCTAATGCATTAGTATTAGACACTCCTACAAACCATCTCGACCTGGAATCTATCCAAGCGTTAAATAACAACCTTATTAAATACCCGGGAAATATCTTCACCTCTTCGCACGACCACGAATTTATCCGTTCGGTGTGTAACAGGATTATAGAACTTACCCCTAACGGTATTATCGATAAGCTAATGGATTACGACGAATATATTGAAAGCGAAAAAATTATAATGCAAAAAGAGAAAATGTATCAAGAATAAAAGAGATACAACAAACAATAGATATAAAAAAGCCTCGGGAAATAACCTGAGGCTTTTTTACTTTATGGTAATCTCATCCTGAAATAGCGTCACATAATATCGCGCTATATTCATTTTTTAATGCATATTTGAACATGCCCTTAGGTTTTTTTTATAAATTGGACATACTTTTGTGTTATGTCCAATAATCTATAATAATACCAATTGAACATCAAAACACCCGACAAACTGTTATACAAAAAAAAACATTTTAACACGTATTTGGTATAAAATATCATTCATCACTTATTTTCATCTCAGGCTTTCATCCTGATCTACCACTCTATTTTTTATCGGTCGGATGGAGCTCGCCTTTATAATCATTGTCGTGTGTATTAAAAGTTTTAGTATGGCTCGGTTCATCCGTTTATAATTTATTTGCCCTGATACCAGTGCATTAAGATTTCTATTTAACATAATATTTTTTTGTCGATTTGTTTATTCATTCAATCATTCAATTTTTCATTCGCCATTCGTAATTCGTAATTAATTCAGTTTTTCTTTGTCCTTTTGCCTTGACGCAAAAGAACCAAAAAGTCAAGGCTTACATAAAAATATTATCCATCTCTTTGCAAAGCATAATATCAAATACGTGTTAAAATGATCGATAAAAAAATTGAATTATTTTTTTCTTATTCGCGATTAAAAATCATTCCATAGCCTTAGCTACGTAATTATTTTTAAACAAAGAAGAAGAGAAAAAGAAACAATTTTTATCGCTCATTTTAATATGTTTTTGGTATAGGTTCGGCCGGGTGATCTTCGAACAAGTTCTCAGCTTCCCGGTCTCT
>JAYEOD010000556.1:0-6773 GCA_034722575.1 Bacteroidota bacterium
TGGTAGTGAAATTCCTATAGCAGGTTTGATAGGTGATCAGCAAGCTGCTTTGTTTGGCCAGTTGTGTACCGAAAAAGGTATGGTAAAAAATACTTATAGTACAGGTAATTTTATTATGATGCATACAGGTGATAAACCTGTGTTTGCTAAGAAAAATTTATTAGCAACAATAGCGTTAAAAATTAACGGAAAAATAACTTATGCCCTAGAAGGAAGTGTATTTGATACAGGTTCGGTTATACAATGGCTTAGAGACGGTTTGGGGATTATTGAATCTTCTTCAGAAATTGAGCAGTTGGCAAATACAGAGAAAGATAACGGAGGCGTTTATTTTGTCCCTGCTTTTTCGGGGTTAGGAACTCCTTATTGGAATGAAAATGCTAGAGGAACAGTTTTTGGTATTACCATTGGAACCACCAACGGGCATATTGCCAGAGCCGCTTTGGAAGCTATAGTGTTTCATAGTATGGATGTTATTGTGGAGATGAAACAGAGTGTGGATATAGATATTACTGAACTTAGAGTTGATGGAGGTGTTGTTGTAAATGATACTTTGTTGCAAACTCAAGCAGATTTGATTGATTCTCCTGTTGTTCGTCTCGATCGTTCTGTGGTTGCTGCATTAGGTATTGGTTATTTAGCGGGTTTAGCAATTGGTTATTGGAGCAATTTTGATGAGATAAAATTATTTAGGAATGTAGAAAGAACTTTTTATAAGGATGATGATGTTGAAAAGATAAATAAATCATACCGAGTATGGAAAAAAGCTGTTGAAAGATCGCTAGATTGGATTGATGTAGTGAAAAAGGCTTGATTTTTTTTCTGATAAAAAATAAATATTATACAAAGATAAATTTATGTATATAAATATAAATGATTAAAAATAAGCCGGTTATGTGGTTTTTTGTGTGGGCGGGTTTGTCTTTCTGAAGTAAAAAAATACTAAAATTTGTATTCTATTATTTTTTATTATAAATTGCGCCACTTAATGGCAGGTTTATCTGTTAAAAAAACGTGAGTCTTATTCACGTTTTTTTTTAGACAGTAATACATAGTAATACATAGTAGTAGATAAAGCAATATATTTAGTAGTGTAATATACACCGTAGTAGTAAGTATTTGTTATTAGTTGTGTATAGAGGTGAAAATGTTAGAATGTAAATAATAGTAAGTTGGATTATTAAATTTTTTGAAAAATGAACAGACTAGAAAATTTAGAAAAAGCGAAGCATAATTCTAAATATGATGTGGTTGTTATTGGCGGAGGAGCTACAGGTTTAGGCGCAGCGGTTGAAGCTGTTACTAGAGGTTATAAAACTGTTCTTGTAGAGCAGCATGATTTTGCAAAAGGAACATCGAGTAGAAGCACAAAACTTGTTCATGGAGGTGTTCGATATTTGGCGCAAGGTGATATTATGTTAGTTCTCGAAGCTTTAAGAGAAAGAGGGTTGTTATTAAAAAATGCTCCTCACTTGGTTAAAGATCAAAAATTTGTTATTCCAAGTTACACTTGGTGGGGTGTTCCTTTTTATACTATTGGTTTAACAATGTATGATTTGTTAGCAGGTAAATTAGGCTTTGGCAGGTCATTACCATATTCAAAAAAGAGAACATTGAAATGTATCCCTACACTTATCAAGGAGAAGTTAAGAGGAGGTGTGTTATATCACGATGGACAATTTGATGATTCTCGTTTGGCAATAAACTTGGCTCAGACTTTCGTGGAAAAGGGTGGTACTATACTTAATTATTCAAAAGTTACAGGATTGCATAAGGATGATAAAGGAGATATTTCCGGTGTTAAAATTAAAGATATGCAAGATGATTCGGAATATTCAATATTATCTAAATCTGTGCTAAATGCTACAGGTGTATTTGTTGATGATATTGTTAAGATGGATGAATCAAAAGCTAGAGATATTGTTAAGTCGAGTCAGGGAGTTCACTTGGTATTGGATAAGAGTTTTTGTCCGAATGATTATGCTATAATGATTCCTGCTACAAGTGATGGCAGGGTTTTATTTGCAGTGCCGTGGCATAATAAAATTGTTTTGGGAACTACTGATGTGCAGAAAGAGAAACATGAATTAGAGCCTAAAGCATTAGAAGAGGAAGTTGATTTTATTTTAGAAACAGCTGCTCGCTTTTTACTTAAACCTCCAAAAAGATCTGATGTATTAAGTATTTATGCTGGTTTACGTCCATTAGCTGCTCCTACAGGAGAAGGTAAGAAAACAAAGGAGATATCGCGTAGTCATAAGATAATAGCCTCAAAAGCTAAGCTTGTTACAATTATTGGTGGAAAATGGACTACATACCGTCAAATGGGTGAAGATGTTATTGATCGTATTGAGAAAGAGGTTGGATTTGCTCATCGAAAGACGCAAACAAAGAAATTACATGTTCACGGGTATAAAAAGGATGTTGATTTAAATGACCCATTATATTTTTATGGTACAGATAAAGAAAATATTCTTAAAATTGCATCCGTAAATAAAGAGATGAAAGAGTTTATTCATCCTAAATTTGATATTATTAAAGCACAAATAGTGTGGGCTGTTAAAGAAGAGATGGCTATTACTGTTGAAGACTTTTTGGCACGAAGAACTCGTGCTCTTATTTTGGATGCCAGAGCAAGTATCGAATCTGCTCCAATTGTAGCTGAGGTTATGGCAAAGGAATTGGGTGAGGACACTGCTTGGATAGAAAAGCAGGTTAAGGATTATATCGAGATAGCAAAAGGATATATTTTGATTTAGATATTTATCGTGTCATGGTTATTGGCATTGTTGATATATAGTGAAAACAAAAACAACTAAATTATGTTTAAATTTTTAAAACCTCCGGCACCAAAAAAAATGTTGCCGGAAAATGAAATAGATCCTGCTTATAAACGTTTACGTTGGCAGGTTTTCTTGGGGATTTTTGTTGGTTACATCGGCTATTATCTTGTAAGAAAGGTTTTTACACTTGTTATACCGGACTTAATTGCACAGGGCTATTCAAAAACAGAACTTGGCATAGCTTTATCAGCAGTGTCTATCTTTTATGGTTTGAGTAAATTCCTTATGGGTAATGTTTCCGATAGAAGTAATGCTAGAATATTTTTGCCTTTAGGGCTTATATTGTCGGCAGCTACTATGATGGCAATGGGTATATTGCCATTTGCTACTTCCTCAATTACTATTATGTTTATCCTTTTATCATTTAATGGATGGGTTCAGGGAATGGGATGGCCTCCTTGTGGTAGAGTTATGGTTCACTGGTTCACTATTAAAGAGAGAGGGACAAAGATGTCGATATGGAATATAGCTCATAATGTTGGTGGTGGATTGATTGGCCCTCTTGCTATTCTTGGTGTGGCTATTTTTGCCGATTGGCATAGTAAGTTATATTTTCCCGGTATAATTGCATTGGGTGTGGCTGCTGCTGCTTATTTCCTGATACGCGATACTCCACAATCTTGTGGATTACCTAATATCGAAAAATATAAAAATGAGTATCCCGAAGAGTATTCTGAAAGTGATGAAAAGGAGTTTACTGCTAAGGAGATATTTTTTAAATATATCTTTAAAAACAGATTGCTTTGGTCTATTGCAGTTGCTAATGCTTTTGTGTATTTGGTTCGTTATGGTGTGTTAGACTGGGCTCCTACTTATTTAGATGAGGTAAAAGGTTTTTCTCTTGATGAAGTAGGCTGGGCTTATTTCGCATATGAATGGGGTGCTATTCCCGGAACATTACTTGCCGGATATTTAAGTGATAAAGTTTTTAATGGACGACGTGCTCCTGTTAGTATTATTTATATGATAGGTGTGGTGATAGCTTTATATTTTTATTGGATGAGTGATTCATTAGTAATGCTAGTTATAGCATTAA
This sequence comes from Bacteroidota bacterium, assembly GCA_034722575.1. GTDB lineage: Bacteria > Bacteroidota > Bacteroidia > Bacteroidales > JAIPAH01 > JAIPAH01. Next base: position 3,880 of record JAYEOD010000556.1, read on the forward strand.
CATCAATAGGATTTTTAATTTATGGACCTGTTATGTTAATAGGGGTTCATGCTTTGGATTTAGTTCCTAAAAAAGCGGCAGGTACAGCTGCCGGATTAACTGGTTTATTTGGATATTTAGGTGGAGCCTTATTTGCAAATATTGTTATGGGATATATTGTTGATACTTACAGCTGGGATGCTGGTTTCCGTGTGCTTATAGCCTCATCTGTACTTTCAATTATTTTAATAGGTTTGGCGTGGAGAAGAGAAAATAAATAATAAAGAATAATTTTTTAACTAAACACAACATGTATGAAGTATTTAAAAACTTTTAGAAAAATTTCATTGAGTGTACTTTTAATTTCTTTTTTGGGATTTAGTGCTTGTCAAAACGACACAGATGATTATTCTGATCTTAACAGATCTGAAACAATACCTTTGAAAACTCTTAGTGTTGAGGCTCAACAGGTAAGAGATTTAGTGAGAAAAGATATTGTTATTTCGCATAGAGGAACAACTGTATGGGCTCCTGAAGAGACTGAATCAGCTTTTAGATGGGCTAGAAATATGGGTGGTGACTATCTTGAAATAGATGTTCAGATGACTAGCGATGGAGTTTTATTAGCTCTTCACGATGGTAACTTACGTCGTACTACTGATATTGCTCGTGTTTTTCCTGGTAAAGAGGATAATTTTGTTAATACATTTACTTTAAAAGAACTTCGTCAACTTGATGCAGGTTCTTGGTTTAATGAAGCAAAGCCTGAAAATGCAAACTCTTCTTTTGTTAATGAAAAAATTTCAACTCTTGAAGATGTGATTAAAATTGCCGAAGGATATCGCATTAAACGTGATGCTGATGGTAATCGTGTTCAACGTATTGAAACTGACGGCGAATGGCACGGACATTATGAGTATGAAATTGATCCTGCTGATAATGGTAACCGTCCCGGTCTTTATATTGAAACTAAGGCGCCTTGGAAATTCCCGGGTATGGAAGAAAAATTAGCTGAAGATCTTAAATCATACGGTTGGTTAGCTACTGATAGTCCTAAAGAAATAGCTACTACTGCTGGTAAAGTTGATGTAGCTAATACCGAAGCTCGTATTATTTTACAATCATTTTCTTTGCAAAGTATTATTAAGCTTGAAAGTGCTCTTAAAGGTATTCCTAAGTGTATGCTTTTATGGAAAAGTGATATGAATGGTGCTGATGTTGATTCTTTTGCTGATTGGATTAATTTTTCAGTTGAGAATAACTGTAACATTGTTGGTCCTAGTATTGGTGGTGCCCCAAATGATTATGACAATATTACTGAGCCTTGGATGGTGCAAATGATGCATCGTGCAGGTATGCTTGTTCATGCATATTCTTTTGATACGGAAGCTCAATTGAAAAAATATAATGGTGATTATTTTTATGAAAATAAAGATTCTCGTTTTGATAATCCTGACCGTGCTCCTTTAAATGAATTAAAACCAAGTAGAGATATGTTTATCGATGGTGGTTTTACTAATCTTACAGGACTCTCTTTAGAATATCAAAATCGTGCTAGTGGTAAAACTGCACTGGAAATTTTGAGTGAATTAGGATATTAATATTCGTTTATTGAAAATAATTTTATAAAAATAATAAATTTGAAAAGTATGTATATATATAAAAAAATATCACTGTTGTTGTTAGCTCTTGTTTTTGTTGGCGCTAATACATTTGCTCAGGAGAGTGTTTCTTCTAAAACAAAAGATGGTAAAATTAGTTGGAATTCTGAAGATGGACAGTATCAATGGTCTTTTGGTGGTCGTATCTATATGGATGGAGTATATTATATGGATGATGCTACTGACTTAAGTTCCGGTACTAGTATTCATGATACTCGTTTATATGCTAAAGCTAAATGGGGTAATTGGAATACAAAAATTAATTTCGATTTCTCTCATAATGGTGTTGATGCTAAAGATTTATATCTTGATTATAATTTTGATAATAGTAGTTATATAAGGGTGGGTAATTTTGCCGAACCGTTTGCTATTCAGGGTTTTATCTCTAGTAAATATAACTCTTTTATTGGTAGTTCTTTTACAGGTAGTGCATTTGGTATTGGTCGTAGTGTTGGTATCAGCTACACTAATTATTCTGATAAATATTTCCTTTCTGGTGGTATCTTTGGTGGAAAAATTGGTAATAATAACTCAGGTGACCAAGGATATAGTGTTTCTGGTAAAGCTGTTTATACTCCTATTGTTAAAGAGGGGTTAACATTACATATTGGAGCTTCTGCTTCTTACCGTTTACCGGATGCTAATGGTTTTGAAAATAATGATGATGATTTTAATCGTGTAGTAAATTATACTGCCGGACCTGAACATAAATTTTTAAACGCTAATATTCATGGTGCTGATGCAGAAATTCGTGTTAACGCTGAACTTATTGCTACTTATGGTGCTTTTATGTTACAATCTGAATATTTCATGACTGACGTTTCTCGCGATAAAGATTATGAAACTGCTTTAATAAATGACGGTGGTGGCGATTTATGGCAATGGCCAAGTACAGAAGCGGATTATCCTGCTTGGGATGGCGAAATGGATAACAGAAGTTTTGACGGTTTTTATGTTCAAACTGGTTGGTTGATTAAGGGTGCTGATTATAGCTATAATAATTCTACTGCGTTTATTAATCGTCCTGAAGCTGGTTCGTTAGAATTATTACTACGTTTTAACAATACTAATCTTAATGATATTGATGGTTTGTTTTTCGATGGTAAATATCGTCATATTGATCCTGAATCTGCTGCCTCAGGAATGGGTAACTTTAGTATCGGTGGTGGTGAATCACAAGATGTAAGTGTAGCTATGAATTATTATGTCTCTAACAATATAATGCTTCGTCTTAATTATACTTATATGGATATT
>JAYEOD010000557.1:0-6707 GCA_034722575.1 Bacteroidota bacterium
ATTGGTGTTATAGCAACTGCCGGAATTGGAATGTTTGAAAAAAGTTATGCTAAGAATTTTATTCAGGCTAATATAAACGGATTAAAAAACGAAATCGCCAGCGCACGTGCTAAAACAGATGGTGTTCTTGGGGTTAATATTATGGTAGCAATAACTAATTTCTCCGACATGGTAAAGACCTCAATATCTGAAGGTATTGATGTTATCTTTTCCGGTGCCGGATTACCATTAGATTTGCCTAAATATTTAACTGAAGGGGCAAAAACTAAGCTTGTGCCAATTGTTTCATCAGGTAGAGCCGCTGCTATAATCTGTAAAAAATGGAAAGATCAATACGACTATCTTCCTGATGCAATTGTTGTAGAAGGTCCTAAAGCAGGTGGTCATCTTGGTTTTAAATTAAATCAGATATTTGATTCGAGCTTTAGTATTGAAAACTTAGTGGTTTCTGTAAAAGAGAGTGTACAAGAATTTGTAGATAAGTATAAGCAGAATATTCCTATTATTGCCGCAGGAGGAATATATACCGGAGCTGATGTTAATAAAATTATGCAGTTAGGTGCTTCTGGAGTGCAAATGGGAAGCCGTTTTGTTACTACATATGAGTGTGACGCCTCTGATAAATTTAAACAGACTTATATAGATGCCACCGAAGATTCAATGGAGATAATAAAAAGTCCTGTTGGAATGCCGGGAAGAGCGATAAGTAATGATTTTTTGGATAAGGTTACTCGCGGAGAAAAACAACCTATAAAATGTCCTTTTAAATGTTTAAAAACTTGCGATTACACTAAAACACCATATTGTATCTTTAATTCTCTTTTAAATGCTGCTAAGGGAAATATGAATAATGGTTATGCTTTTGCAGGTGCTAATGCATATATGGCTGAGAAAATTATTTCGGTTAAAGAGACGTTTAATAATATTTTGCAAGAGTATAAAAAATCAAAATAGAGTCGGTTAAAAAACAATATCAAAAAAGCCGAAAGAATTTCTTTCGGCTTTTTTGTGTGTAATTGGTATTATACAGCTCCTTGTGCCAGCATGGCATCTGCAACTTTTACAAAACCTCCAATGTTTGCACCTTTAAAGTAATTAATGTAATCACCTTCCTTTCCATGTTTAACACATGTTGCGTGGATATCTTTCATGATTTGTTGTAATCTTTGATCAACTTCTTCGCATGTCCATGATAAGCGAAGAGAATTTTGAGACATCTCAAGTCCTGAAACAGAAACACCACCGGCATTAGCTGCCTTACCAGGTCCATAAAGAATTTTGTTTTCCAGATATACATTTATAGCTTCCGGTGTTGAAGGCATATTTGCTCCTTCCGAAACTACAAAGCATCCGTTTGCAATAAGCGTTTTAGCCTCTTCTTCATTAATTTCATTTTGAGTAGCGCAAGGTAAAGCTACATCGCATTTAATGCTCCAAGGACGTTGTCCGTCATAATATTCTACACCATATTTATCGGCATACTCCTTAATACGTCCGCGTTTTACATTTTTCAGATGCATAATAAAAGCAAGTTTGTCGCTATCAATTCCATCCGGATCATAAATAAATCCTGATGAATCGGAAAGTGTTACTACTTTTCCTCCTAGTTCGGTTACTTTTTCAGTGGCGTATTGTGCTACATTTCCAGAGCCTGAGATGAGTACAATTTTTCCTTTTAAAGTTTGATCTTTGGTTTTTAGCATCTCTTGGGCAAAATATGTTGTCCCATATCCTGTTGCTTCAGGACGTATTAAACTACCACCCCATTCAAGACTTTTTCCTGTTAAAACACCTGTGAATTCATTTCTGATTCTTTTATATTGACCAAATAAAAATCCTATTTCGCGCCCTCCAACACCAATATCACCGGCAGGAACATCAGTATTTGGACCTATATGTCTTTGTAGCTCTGTCATAAAACTTTGACAGAAATGCATTACTTCATTATCTGATTTTCCTTTTGGATCGAAATCAGAACCCCCTTTTCCTCCTCCCATCGGAAGGGTTGTTAAACTATTTTTAAATACCTGTTCAAAAGCTAAAAATTTTAATATCCCTAAATTTACAGTAGGGTGAAAACGTAATCCTCCTTTGTATGGACCTATTGCACTATTCATCTCAATACGGAAGGCCTTGTTTATCTGAATCTCGCCATTGTCATCTACCCACGGAATGCGGAATAAAATTACTCTTTCCGGTTCTATCATTCTCTCCAGAATTTTAGCCTCTTTGTACTGTGGGTTCTCCTCTATAAAAGGAATTAGTGTCTCCACTACTTCGTGCACCGCTTGATGAAACTCGCTCTCACTTGGATTTTTAGCTATTACTTTAGCCATAAAATCGTTTGCTTTTTGTTCAAGAATATTAGCCATAATAGTTTTTTTTAGATGTAGTTCAAGTTTAATGCTTATTTTTTAATATCATGATGGATTTCAACAAATTGTGGTTTTTGTGGCTGAATTTTAGTGAAACACGTAGTATTTGTTTCGGAATAACGTATGACATAACCTCTTAAGAGGTGCTTTGCTTGTTTGATATAGTAATTCTTAGAGAAGTAGGGTTGCCGGGTTTTATAGTTTGATAAGGTTGTTACGTATAGCAAATTTCACAAGATCTACAGTAGTTTTTAAATTAATTTTCTTCATGATATTTGTCTTGTGAGTCTCCACGGTTCTTATGCTGATAAATAATTTTTCTGAAATCTCGCGATTTGTGAGACTCTCGCTAAATAGTTTCAAAACCTCTCTCTCGCGTTCTGTTAAATGCTCTAACCCCAACTGTTTTGATTTATCCTGTTTTAAAAAATTTGAAAGAAGAATATTGGAAATAGATTTACCATGATAATCGTGCCCGTTATGTAATGTGTATATCGCCTCTTTCATCTCGTTTGCACCGTCATCTTTGCTTAAATAGCCCTTTGCACCGGCTTTTATCGACTTCATTAAAAAATGTTCGTTGTCGAACATGGCATTTATTAGTACTTTTACTTTTGGATGATTAGTACATATCTTTGTGATAGTATCTATAATATTATCGTTAATATGGTAGATGTTTATCATTAATAAATGGCTTGCCAGAGAGTTTAGTTTGGGAAGAATAACATCTAATCTCGAAACACAATCAATTACGTTTATATCATTGGTTTCATTGAGAATTGTTTTTATGCCATCGCATACTATTTGATGTTTATCAACAACTATAACTCTGATCATATTTTAATTTTTTGAAAGAAATTAATTATGTTGCTATACAAATATAATAATATTTGTAACTTCAAAAAATAATTTATTCGTTTTGAATTATTTTATTATCACAATATAAATAGGGTTTTATGAGCAAAAAAGAGAATCCGCATAAGATACAGCATCTGATTGATGAAACTGTAGAGAGAATAAAAGAGCTTTCAGCAATTAATCAAACTACCGAAATACTCCGTGAAGGAAAATCTGTTAGCGAATCTTTGTTAAAAGTTTGTAAGTTGCTTCCTGACGCATATCAGTATCCCCAGTTTACCGAAGCAAGAATACGATTCGAAGAACATGAGTATAAAACATCTTATTTTGTTAAAACAGAGTGGTGTCAACGTCAGCGTTTCGAAACTATTGATGATAGAATTGGTTATATAGAGGTGTATTATACTAAAAAATTCGCCTCTATGGACGAAGGTCCTTTTCTTAAAGAGGAGCGCGATTTAATACGAAATATAGCCGGTATTATCGAAGGTTATATTAATAGTATTAAAGCAAAAAAAATATGGCGTTTTCGCGAAAATAGTGTGCCTATCTCTTTTTCCGGAAGTTCGAAAATAACTGATAAACAGTTGCTCAGAAAGTTTTTAAATAAAAGTAATTATAATCGTGATGTTTATCACGATTTAATGCCGTTTAAAGTAAAAGAGATATTGCTTTTTGCTAACCTTTACGATGCTTTTAGTATTGAAAAAGAGGGACGCTTTTCAGAATATGTGTTGGGAGAATATCAACAGTTAAATCTTACCTCTTTACCACGTATTACCGGAGTCTCTTCTGAGGAAGAACTTTTTTATGAGATGCAAAATAAACATTTCGATCTGGTTATATTTATGGTGGGAGTGGATTTTCAAACTCCTGTCACTCTTAGCGAAAAGATAAAAAAAGACTTTCCTTATATACCGGTTTTCGCATTGCTAAATAATAATACCAATATTAGTGCTATCCAAAAAGAACTTAATGGAAATAGTTTTATTGATAAACTGTTTGCTTGGAATGGTGAGTCAACAGTATTCTTTTCTATGATAAAGCAAATTGAAGATAGTATTAATGTAGAAAATGATACTCAGGTAGGAATGGTTCGTGTCATTCTTTTGGTAGAGGATTCTCCTAAATATTATTCGCGTTATCTGCCCATGCTCTATAAAATACTGATGGAGCAAACACGTAGGGTTATTGACGACGTTACTACTGATGAGTTGTATAAGGTTTTGCGATTACGCGCTCGTCCAAAAATATTGCATGCTAAAAATTATGAAGAGGCGGTAAATATTTTCGATAAGTATAGAGAATATATGCTTTGTTTAATTTCTGATGTGAAGTTTGATAAAGAGGGTGAAAAGAATTCTGGCGCAGGTTTTCATTTGGTGAAATATGTTCGCACAATAAACGAAAGTTTGCCTATAGTAGTGCAGTCTTCAAACCCTGATAATTCTGTTGAAGCATATAAATATCGAGCAAGTTTTATTAATAAATCATCCGACTCGTTAGAGCAGGATTTGAGAAGTTTTATAGATTACTATCTTGGTTTTGGCGATTTTGTTTACAAAAATAAACATGGTAAAAAAATTGCTACTGCCCGATCTTTAAAAGAATTTGAACAGCGATTGCATACTATCCCCGACGATTCTTTGCTGTTTCATAGTAATAGGAATCATTTTTCGATGTGGCTTATGGCACGAGGTGAAATACAGGCAGCTAAAGTTCTTGCTCCGCAAAAAGTATCGAATTTTGGTTCTGTTAAAGAAATCAGAGAGTATATGATTGATGTGATTTCTGACTTTAGAGAGGAGCAAAATAAGGGAAAAATAATCCCTTTTGATGAAGTTGCAATACTTAATACTGATAATGTCGTCCGCCTTGCCGATGGAGCTCTGGGTGGTAAAGGACGTGGCTTGGCTTTTATTAATACATTGATAAATAATTACGATTTTTCAAAACAATTGCCTGATGTTAATATTAAAGCACCTGTTACTTTGGTGATTGGTACCGAGGAGTTTGAGTGTTTTATGAAACGTAACAATTTGTCTGGTAAGGTATTGGAAGAGATGGATTACGAGGAACTAAAAAAACTCTTTCTTGAAGCAAAGTTAACAGAGCGTTTGAAAAAAAGATTGAAAGTTGTTTTAAAGAAAATGCAAAATCCTGTAGCCGTTCGTTCCTCCGGATTGTTTGAAGATTCATTGATGCAACCCTTTGCAGGGATATTTGATACTTTTTTATTGCCAAATAATAATCCCGATTTTAAAGTGAGATATCAGCAGATTAGTGATGCTATTAAGTTGGTTTTTGCTTCTGTATATTCTAAAATGGCGCGTGGATATATTAAGGCTATTGATTATAAACTCGAAGAGGAGAAAATGGCTGTTGTTATTCAGGAAGTGGTAGGTTCGCAATATGAGGAATTTTTTTACCCTCATATTAGTGGTGTGGCACAGTCGTATAACTATTACCCTGTTTCGCATATGAAACCTGATGAAGGTTTTGCAGTTATTGGTGTGGGATTAGGAAAGTATATTGTTGAAGGTGAAAAGGCTTATCGCTTCTCACCTAAATATCCCTCAACAGAAATTTCTACACCAAAAGATCAGTTTAAAGATTCTCAAACAGAGTTGTGGGCAGTGGATCTGTCAAAGAAAAAAATTAACCTGCTCGAAGGTGATACTGCCGGGTTGTGTAGGCTCTCTATTGATGATGCCGAACGTCATGGGGTATTGAATCATACGGCTTCTGTTTATGATATGAACTCTCACAGATTTTATCCGGGGATAGCAAAAAATGGTCCAAGAGTATTGAATTTTGCTAATATCCTTAAAAATAATTATGTGCCGTTGGCACAAACTATTACGGCTGTTCTTGATGTGGTTCAGGAGGCTATGGGTTCTCCGGTAGAGATAGAATTTGCTGTCGATCTTAACAAAGATGCTGATTGGAAAGCTTCTTTTTATATTCTGCAAATTAAGCCGTTAATAGGAAAATCATCCTCTTGTTCTGTAAGTCTTGATGATATCCCCGAAGAAAAAAGATTGTTGCATTCTGAAAAAATGATGGGTAACGGCGTTATTGACGATATAGCTGATATTGTTTTTATAGATAGAGAGAGATTCGATAAAAGTAAAACAGAGGAGATGGCTGAGGAGATAGAAATCATTAATAAGAAGATGATTAGCCAAGGAAAAAATTATGTTCTAATAGGTCCCGGAAGATGGGGGAGTAGAGACAGATGGATAGGTATTCCTGTTAACTGGCCGCAAATTTCTAATGCTAAGGTAATTGTTGAAACAAGTCTGGAGAATTTTCCTCTGGAATCTTCTTCCGGATCGCACTTTTTTCATAATGTTACCAGTATGAATGTGGGCTACTTTTCTGTCTTCGAAAAAGAAAATTCTTATGTGAAATGGGAAAAATTAGAGTCGTTTAAAGTTATTGAACAACCATATTATTTTAAACATATACGTT
>JAYEOD010000558.1:0-6707 GCA_034722575.1 Bacteroidota bacterium
TGGAATGAACTTATGAATTATTCTGAAATGAGCCATGTTTAAAAGTTTTAGTTTATGGGTAAATAATTATAATGGCTACTTTAATCTCTACCTGTGAAAATAAAAAGACGTGAAAGATAGTTAATGTTTAAGAATTTTTGTAATTTAGTAACAACTGGAGATGGCTGTTATGTAAAATTGATATATACTGAGTTCTTATTTTCTTTATTAAAAGAAAAATTGTAACTTCGCTATCATTTTTTCTGAGGCAGTAGTTATATAGTATAAAGGTTAGTTGTAGAGATTAGTAGATGTTAGATTTTTGAAAAACGATGTGAGATGATTGAAGTAAAGAAAAATTATTCGATTCATGGCGTTCTTAAAGAGGTGTTTGGTTTTGCCAATTTTAAAGGTAATCAAGAAGCCGTTATAAGAAATATCATGGAAAATAAAGATACGTTTGTTATTATGCCAACCGGTGGTGGAAAATCTATGTGTTTTCAATTGCCGGCACTTATGAGTGAAGGCACAGCAATAGTTATCTCCCCTTTAATAGCATTGATGAAAAATCAAGTTGATGCGATTAGAAATTTTGGTTCGGATGACGGAATTGCCCATGTGTTAAACTCTTCTCTTAATAAATCGGAGGTTGCAATTGTGAAAGCAGATTTGATTTCCGGAAAGACAAAACTATTGTATGTGGCTCCCGAATCGCTTACTAAAGAGGAAAATATTGAGTTCTTCCAAAATATTAAGATCTCATTCTATGCAATTGACGAAGCGCATTGTATCTCTGAGTGGGGACATGATTTTCGTCCTGAATATCGACGTATTAGACCGATTATTGATAATATAGGGCAAAAAACACCCGTTATTGCACTCACTGCTACAGCTACTTTAAAAGTAGAACAGGATATTTTGAAAAATCTTGAAATATCTGATGCAGCTGTGTTTAAATCTTCTTTCGATAGAGAAAACCTATACTATGAGGTAAAGCCTAAAACTAAAAATGTTCAGAGAGAAATTATTAAGTTTATTAAAACTAAACCAAATAAATCGGGTATAATATACTGCCTTAGCAGAAAAAAAGTTGAAGAGGTTGCCTCTGTTCTGCAGGTAAATGGTATAAAATCTGCCCCTTATCATGCCGGATTAGATGCTGTAACAAGAAGAAAAAATCAAGACGATTTCCTTATGGAAAAAGTTGACGTTATTGTTGCTACAATTGCTTTTGGTATGGGGATAGATAAGCCGGATATTCGGTTTGTAATACATCATGATATACCAAAAAGTATTGAAGGATATTATCAGGAAACTGGACGGGCAGGACGTGATGGAGGCGAAGGTGTTTGTTTGACTTTTTATAGCTATGCAGATATACTTAAGTTGGAAAAATTTATGAAAGGAAAACCTGTTGCTGAACAGGAAATAGCTAAGCAGTTATTGCTGGAAACGGTTGCTTATGCTGAGTCGGCGGTGTGCCGACATAAACAACTGTTGCATTATTTTGGAGAGATATATTCTAAAGAAAATTGTGGTGCTTGCGATAATTGTTTACGTCCTAAAGACCAATTCGAAGGTCAAAGCCATGTTAAAAAAGTGCTGGAATGTGTTCTAGAGGTTAAGCAGTTATTTAAAGACGACCATATTGTAAAAATCCTTGTGGGTAGTCACGATGCTGAAGTGCAATCGATGCGACATGATAAAATCCCGTCATTTGGAAAAGGGGAGTATGAAGATCCTAAATTGTGGAAAGCTGTTATTAGACAATGTCTTATTGAACGTGTGTTGGAAAAGGATATTGAAACATATGGACTTCTGAAAATTACTGATAAAGGTAGAGAATTCTTGCGAAATCCTTTTAGTGTGAAACTGGTTAAGTATCACGATTATGAGGCTGAAGAAAAAGAGATGGATTATTCTGATGCCGAAAGTAAAAACGGATCTACTGACAAACTCCTTTTTGGTATGTTGAAAGATCTTAGGAAAAAAATTAGTAGGCAGGAAGAGTTGCCTCCGTTTGTGATTTTTCAAGATCCTTCTTTAGAAGATATGGCAATTCAATATCCTGTTACAATTGATGAAATGACTCATATTACCGGCGTAGGAAAAGGAAAAGCAAATAAATACGGTGAGCCGTTTATTAATCTGATAAATGAATATGTAGAGGAACATGATATTGTTAGACCAAATGATTTGATTGTGAAGTCTATTGTAAATAAATCAGGAATAAAGGTTTATATTATTCAAGGCATTGACAAAAAACTCTCCCTTAACGATATTGCCGTTGGTAAAAACTTAACAGTAAGTGCTTTGTTGTCGGAAATAGAGAAAATTGTCTCTTCGGGAACAAAACTTGATATTAATTATTATGTTGATGAACTTATTGATGATGATCACGAAGAGGAAATTTATGATTACTTTATGGAGGCTGATTCTGATTCTATAGAAGAGGCTCTTCTTGAATTAGGTGAGGATGAGTTTTCTGAAGAAGAAATTAGACTGATGAGAATAAAATTCTTGTCGGAAGTAGCAAATTAATTGGGGGATAGGTTTTGAAATTATTTTTTTATAAGAATATTGTTTTTTTTCTGCTTGTAGTTGTTTTGTTGGGATGTTCAGACTCTAAGGATAATGTTCTTCCAACGGGTGTGCTGAAATCGGATAAGATGACTGAAATATTTACGGATATGCAGCTTGTAGAAGCTGTATTGGTAAAAAAACGAGGGAAAGGAATAGATATTGACGCAATTACTGAAAAATATTATGACGTCCTTTTTGAAAAATATGATATAACTAAAGATGAATTTGATAGTAGCGTTACCTACTATCAAAAGAATCCTGACGCTTTGATGGCAATATACGAAGATGTTATTATTGAGCTAAATAAAAAAGATCGTAAGATAGAACAAGAGTTAAAAAAATAATTTTTTTTATTGCTTTTCGTAAATTGCTGTGTAGTATGTTATATCAGCGCCATCATCTAAATTATATGTCCATTCTATCTTTTTCGACGAAGTGAGCTTCCCACTACCTTGTATTGTCCATTGATTATCGCAGCAACTTTGACTCGGAATAGTGATTGTTGTTCCGGCTATAATAGCATAGGGGGCGTTGTTATTTCCTAATAAGGCAAAATTCTTTAATAAAACCTGCGAACTGTTTGTTAGGTCGTATTCAATTGTAACAAGATAATTCGATTGCTTGGTAGGTGTTTCGGTGCAATTCCATGTTCCTATAAAAGAATCTCTGGCGTCTTCGTCATCAAAAATATTTGTGTCGTCTTCGCAACCCATTATTAGTAATAAAGGAAGCAATAATAAAATTAATTTCTTCATGTGCTTATAGTTTAAAATTTGATATTTGGCGCACTACAACTTATTTTATAATGCGCCATCTTAAACAAATTTACTCAATAATTAGTTTGTTAGTCCACTTTTTTCCGGAATTATTTTCTATTAAGGCAAAATAAAATCCTGCGCTAAAATCTAGTGTTCTAATATTAATAATTTGATGATGATTTTTAACTATTGAGCTATAAACTATCTGTCCCTGTATATTTGATATTTCGATATTTAACTCTCTTCCTGTAATTTCTGATAAGTCGATAAAAAAGTTCTCTTTAGCAGGATTTGGATAGATAAACGACTCTTTAAAAATGTGATTTTCAGAAATATTTGTAGCGCAATTAGCAAGAATTCCTCCAGTAAGTATTGCTAACGAGTCTATGCTGTCGGTTAGTGGTGGCCATATCGAAGGATAGTGTATTAGGGTATCTGCACCAATTAACATTATTGTAGGAGTAATACCAATATTATACAATTCAAAAACACTCGAGCCATTTCCTTCTACACCACTGCACGAAGGTAGTGTTATGCCAAATTCTTGGTCGAATTCTTCAACCTCTGCATTGGTATGATTTTTTTCTATCGTCATGTAAAATACATTACTGGTGTTACAGCCAAAGTGCTCGTACGACGCTTGAAAATCAGGAGCATAAACCCCACAATAACTACATCCTACTTGATAAAAATCTATTATAACAATATTTCCTTCCGATATTAAATCGTAAAGCTGGTATTTGGTTCCATTAATATCTTTAACATTAAAATCTTGTGCCAGTTCTAGCTTTGTTTGTGCGTTTGTAATAACAAACAATATTAAAAAACTGGCTGTTAGAATAATTTTTTTTAAGATCCTCATCCTTAATAATATTTATATATTGATATAAAAATGTAAAGATATAATTTTTATTTAATCTAAATATCCCGGAATAGTTTTTTTCAGCCGCTTATCCTTTAATCTCTGAAATTACATTTGACGCTAATCTGCTTGCTCCAATTCTGAAAAGTTTGTTGTTCATCCACTCTTTGCCAAGGGTAAAATATACTAGCTTATAAAATTGTATTGCTGTTTCATTGTCAGAAATTCCTCCGGCAGGTTTTATACCGATTTTTTTTCCTGTTTTTTCGTGATGTTCTTTAATGGCGTCGAGCATTACTAAAAACTCCGGTTGTGTTGCTGCCGGATTGATTTTTCCTGTGGATGTTTTAATAAAATCACCACCTGCTTCAATAGCTATTTTACTTGCAATAGAAACGTTTGTGGGGCTTTCTAATTCTCCCGTTTCAAGAATTACTTTTAGATGGGTGTCGCCGCAAGTCTTTTTTATGGCTTTTATTTCGTCAAAAACCTCTTGGTATTTTTTGTCTAAAAATTTTCCGCGCGAAATAACCATATCTATTTCGTCAGCACCTTGCTCAATGGCGTATTTTACTTCCGTCTCTTTTATAAATAGTGGCGACATTCCGGAAGGGAATGATGTGGATACTGCTGCTACAGGGATTGTAGTGTTTTTAAGTTGTTTTTTTGCAGTTTGTACTAAAGTAGGATAAACGCAAACCGCTCCTACCGAAGGTATTTGGTTTTCTGTATCAAAAGTATTTTTTGCTTTCTCACACAGGTCAATAATTTTTTGTTCTGTGTCGTTAGCTCCCAACGATGTAAGATCAATAAAAGAAATTATTTTTCGTAATGTCGTTTTGCGCTCTTCCGGCAGGTTTTTGTTAACTATTTCGTCAACTCTTTTTTGTAATTGAACTGCGTCAATATCTGTTATATTCTTTATAAATTCCATAGTCTTATATGTATCCTGCAAAAGTAAAACTATTTTTTGTTAATAGTAACCGGTAAAAGAATATCATCTCTATTATACCAATTAAATTTCAAAATGGCCGACATAAATTCATATTGAGATTGAAACCGCCATTCAGCTTATCCTGTCAGAGAAAAGTGTTTACACAGAATCCTGTCGAAGTATTATCTGAAAGTGTAACCAATCTTAAATTCAAAGCGATTGTATTTGTTTAAACGTTCTATTTTTCTATTGTTATAATCCTTAACATCTTCTTTGTCTTCGAAGTAAAGATAAGCGATTTTTACTGTGGCAGAATTCGATTCATTTATTTTAAAAGTTACACCAATACCGGGATTAATAAATATCCCTCCATACGATTTTATTATATTTTGTCTGTAATGGTCATAACTTTCGTAATCGTTTGTTACTATTGAATATCCTGTTTTACAGTAAATATAGTGACTGTTTTTAGTTTCGAGAAAGGTGTATCTTATTTCGCTGAAAATGGGAAGATATGTTTTTTCTATTTTCGTAAGTCCCATTCCTCCTCCAACGGAAAAATTGTTTTTAAATTCATGGTTATAAGTGGCAGATATATTTAGTCCCGGTCCTTCGTCCGAAAAGTTATTTCCTATTAAAAAACCTATACTGATATCTCCCATGCCACCCGAAAAATCGGTTTTTGTATAATCTATTTTTTTAGGTAATTTTTCGTTTTTTTTCACGATTCTTACTATTTGGGCATTGTCAAAAACCCATACGTTATCGCAAAGAGTTTTAATTTTTACATATTCATCTATTTTTATTTCAAGAATTTCTCCTTTTATTACACTCCCATCTTTTAAATACACAATATCAACTTTGCTGGTTTGCGAAAATCCTAATATGCTGATAAATGTTAATGTTATTACAAATAATGCTTTTAGTATGCTACTGTTTTTCATTACAATTTGTATTTATTGAGTTTTGTATTGTTATATTGTATTGATGATTATGAGCTTTAATTAGTTGCGTTACATCCGAGGATATTTTTTTAAGTAAAAAGGACTCTGGATTGACGCAACTAAAGTATGTTAGTTTTCATCTTATTTATTGTAAAGTTTTTTGTTTAAAAAAAATAGTGCTGTTAAAAGCCAAATAGTTATGAGTAAAATAAAATCATTAATTCTTATTTCGTTGTTTTTTGTAATTGTTTCTTCTTGCGAGGATAAAGTATTTGAAACTTTTGAGGCTAATGTGCCAATATATATGTCGTTCGATGAATTGAGGAGCTCGGTAAAAAGTGAATCTTCTATTTCAATTGTACATCCCGGAAAAATTTATTTTAAAGACGACTATCTCTTTATTAACGAACATCTTAAAGGGATTCATATTATTGATAATTCCGATCCTGTCTCGCCTCAGAATATCGGGTATATCGCTATTCCCGGAAATGTTGATATGGCGATAAAAAATAATATTCTGTATGCCGATAGTTATATTGACTTGGTTGCTATTGATATTTCTGATATTAATAATATTTCTGTGGTGGATAGGGAGAAAGAGATCTTTCCTTATACGCTTCCGGCATATGACCAGACTTTGCGTGTGG
>JAYEOD010000559.1:0-6701 GCA_034722575.1 Bacteroidota bacterium
GCTCCATACCCTGTTTAATATCGTATAGGGTTTGGTTATCCTCTTGGCTAATGATGTATTGCGACAGTTGTGCAATTGAAACATCAACTGAGCAAAGTAGCACAATAGCAATTAAAATATTTTTTTTTGTTTTTTCATAATTTTTATTTAGTTAGTTTAAAATAATAGTTAGACCTATATAGTATTATCCCGGAAATATCAAAAAGTCATACAAAAAACAAAAAAAAAACATAAAACAATGATCTATTTTTTTTACAGACAGTAAACATAAAATTAAAAATTGATCTTTTTATGGCAAATGTATATTCGCTTTTTAATATTTAATTTTCATCCGTTTATAATTTGTTTGCCCTGATACCAGTGCATTAAGATTTCTATTTAACATAATGTTTTCTTTGTCGATTTGTTTATTCATTCAATCATTCAATCATTCAATTTTTCATTCGCCATTCGTAATTCGTAATTAATTCAGTTTTTATTTGTCGGATGGAGCTACACATTTATAATCATTCTCGTGTGTGTTAAAAATTGTTTAACATGGGCGTTTCATCCGTTTATAATTTCGTATTTCGGTCGGATGGAAGTCTTGTTTGTGGCATTTTGGTATCATCTTAAATCCGTATAGTCAATTGTTCTGAATTATCGCAATTCGACAACAAAAAAAGAGCCGTTAGAATTAATACTAACGGCTCTTTTTTAAAATCATCAACCACCAAAATCGTCGAACATAATGTTCTCCGGTGGGACTCCATTATCATCAAGCATTTTAAGCACTGCTTGATTCATCATAGGAGGCCCGCAGAGGTAATACTCTATCTCTTCCGGCTCTTCGTGTTTTTTAAGGTAATTATCCATTATTACATTATGAATAAACCCTGTATAACCCTCCCAATTATCTTCGGGAAGAGGTTCAGAAAGACCTATATTAAATTTAAAATTCTGATTTTTTTCTTCAATATCTTTAAATTCATCAACATAAAACAATTCGCGCATAGAACGACCTCCATACCAGAAAGTAGCTTTACGGTCGGTATGCCTTGTTTTAAACAGATCGAAGATATGTGAGCGCATAGGAGCCATTCCTGCACCACCGCCAATAAACATCATTTCGTTTTGAGTATCTTTAATAAAAAACTCACCGTAAGGTCCCGAAATAGTTACTTTATCGCCTGGTTTAGCATTAAATATAAACGATGAAGCTATACCCGGATTCACCTTCATAAACCCACCTGTTTTCCTATCGAAAGGAGGTGTAGCAATACGGATATTTAGCTTAATAATTTCATCTTCGGCAGGATAAGAGGCCATTGAATACGCCCTATAAATAGGCTCTGGGTTCTTCATTTTAAGTTCCCACATATTAAACTTATCCCAGTCTTCTTTATAATCGGCATCAATAGCGATATCTTTAAAATCGACTTCACAAGCAGGGATATCGATTTGGATATATCCGCCCGAGCGGAAATCCATTTTCTCGCCTTTAGGAAGTTTTACTACAAATTCCTTAATAAATGTAGCTACGTTGTTATTAGAAACAACCTCGCACTCCCATTTCTTAATTCCGAACACCTCTTTAGGTACACCAATTTTCATATTATCGCGTACTTTAACCTGACAACCTAAACGCCAATCGCTTTGTTGCTCTTTACGGGTAAAGAAACCTTTTTCTGTTGGCAGTATTGTTCCGCCACCTTCAAATACCTGACACTTACACATTCCGCATGTTCCACCGCCACCGCAAGCAGAAGGCAGAAGAATATCGTTACTAGTAAGAGTAGATAAAAGAGTAGATCCCGGGTTAACAGTAATCTCTTTTTCATCATTGATAGTAAGAGTAACTTCGCCCTGAGGCATCAGTTTTTTTCTAGCAATCAGCAGAACACTTACAAGAAAAAGTGTTACGAAAAGAAACGCTACAATACCCACTCCAATAATACTGCCAATACCAATTTCCAGTAATATCATGTTGTTAATTTTTAATTATCAATTATAATGTAATACCCATAAAACTCATAAATGCTATTCCCATTAAGCCGGTAATAATAAAAGTAATACCAAGGCCACGCAGAGGAGCAGGCACGTTAGAGTAACGAATTTTTTCGCGAATAGCGGCTATACCAACAATTGCCAATAACCAACCCACACCGGAACCAAGTCCGAATGAAGTAGCTTCAGCCAGCGAACTATATTCTCTCTCTTGCATAAATAGCGATCCACCAAGGATAGCACAATTCACAGCAATAAGAGGAAGGAATATACCCAATGAAGCATAAAGAGAAGGGCTAAATTTCTCAATAATCATCTCTACCAACTGAACCATAGAGGCTATAACAGCAATAAAAATGATAAAAGATAAGAAGCTAAGGTCAACATCGACAAAGCTACTATCCACCCATGCTAATGCACCGGGTTCCAAGATATATTTATTGAGCAGGAAGTTAACAGGAACAGTAATCCCCAATACAAAGATTACAGCTGCTCCAAGTCCTACAGAGGTCTGCACTGTTTTAGATACTGCCAGGAATGAACACATACCCAGGAAGTAAGCAAAGACCATATTGTCAATAAAAATCGATTTTATAAATATGTTTATTAAGTCTTGCATGTCTTAATTATTTTGATGTTACAATAACTCTGTTATTTTTTTTCTTCAATTAGGCTTTTATCTCTAGAACGCTGTACCCATATAATAATACCAATAATAATCAGCGCCATAGGAGGCAGGATAGCAAAACCGTTATTTACATAACCCAAGTCGTAAAAAGAATCAGGCACAACCTGAAAACCATATATAGATCCCGAGCCAAATAGTTCGCGTAAAAAGCCAACAATAACAAGTATTAATCCATAACCAAGACCATTACCAATACCATCGAGAAACGAAGGCCAAGGTTTATTAACCATACCAAAGGCCTCGAAGCGTCCCATAATAACACAGTTAGTAATAATCAGACCAACGAATACGGATAATTGTTTACTTACATCGTAAGCAAATGCCTTCAACACCATATCCACAAGAATTACGAGTGAAGCGATAACAGTTAGCTGCACAATGATTCTAATTTGTGTAGGAATAGTATTTCTCAATAAAGAGATAAGCAGATTACCGATAGCCAAAACGGCAATTACCGAAAGCGCCATAACTACAGACGGCTCTAATTTTGCGGTTACCGCAAGAGCAGAACAAATCCCCAACACTTGAATAGTAATAGGGTTCTCTTTTCCAAGAGGAGTAGTCAGCAACTTTTTATTTTTTGCAGAGAACAACGGTTCTCTTTTTTTCTTTTGTTCAGCCATGTTATATATGTTTTTTCACAAACGGTTCATAAACTGATAAAACATCTTCAAGCATATCGGAAACACTAACGCTGGTAATAGTACCACCGGAAATAGCATCCACTCCATGTTGAGGATTAATTTTACTATTATTAACACCCCCTTTTACCACTTTAATAGAGGTAAACAGGTTATTTTCATCAAAAATCTTTTTTCCATCGAATTGTTTTTGAAATTCTCTGGTAGAGATTTCAGCACCAAGTCCGGGAGTTTCGCTTTTATGATCAAAAGTAACTCCTATCACGGTATTAAAATCATCTTTCAGGGCAATATTTCCCCAGATAGGGCCCCAAAGACCTTTACCAAGAAGAGGCACGATAAAAATTTTCTCTCCATCTTTAGAGCAAACGTAAATAGGGAAAACAGGATCTACATCCTTATCACCACTCTTTAGTTTTTTTAATTTATCGAGTTGAACTTTTAATGCTATATCAAAAGCTCTTACATCGCCTTTTTGCAACTTATTATTTTCGTAATTGCTAACTATATCACCGTCAACATTAACAAGAAGCTCTTGAACGATATACTGTTTATAATTATCAGGAATATCTGCTTTTTCAGAACTAATCTTCGCAGAGGTCAGGATTCCGCTCATCTTCTCTATTTTCCTGTTTTTTTCCTGAAAAGGTTTTAAAACCACAGATGCTGCCGAAAGGACAGTAGCTACGATTATCACCATTACAGCGGAGTAAATAAATATGTATCTATTGCTAAACATTGCTATATTTTTTAATATTTATCCTTAACTAAATTAATTGGCAACGACTTTAGCTCTCTTCAGACGTTTTTTAATATTTCCTTCCACTACATAATGATCAATAAGCGGAGCAAAAACGTTCATTAAAAGAATAGCCAACATCATACCTTCGGGATAGGCCGGATTGAAAACACGAATCAAAACAGCCAGTAAGCCGATTAAAAAGCCATAGATATACTTACCTCTTTTAGTTTGTGAAGCAGAAACAGGATCGGTAGCCATAAACACAGCACCGAAAGCAAATCCACCCATTATCAAGTGCCAAAAAGCAGGGATATCCATATAGGCATTAGCACCCCACAGGTTAAACAGAAGTCCCATCACCATACCACCGGCAAAAACAGAAACCATTATTCTCCAGCTTGCAATACCGGTAACAATAAGAATTACAGCACCAATAAGAATTGCCAAAGTAGAAGTTTCGCCAACAGAGCCCGGTATAAAACCAAAAAACATATCCGCTACCGACGGCATATTATCGAAAGTACCCGACATTCCCAATCCAAGAGGAGTAGCACCTGAAAAAGCATCAGCTTTTTCAGCAATCCACACCTTATCACCCGACATTTCGGTAGGATAAGCAAAAAACAGGAATGCTCTAGCAGTAAGAGCAGGATTCATAATATTCATTCCTGTACCACCAAACACCTCTTTTCCTATCACTACAGCAAAAATAACCGACAGCGCAACCATCCATAAAGGAGTATCAGGAGGAACAATTAGCGGAATTATCATTCCGGACACTAAATATCCTTCATTTACTTCATGTCCGCGAACCTGAGCAAAATAGAATTCTATTCCAAGTCCCACAACATACGATACAATAACAATAGGCACTACTTTAATAGCGCCATACATCATCATATCCCAAAATCCAACACTCTCTCCTAGCGAGAGGAAGTGTTGATAACCAACATTCCACATCCCAAACAACAAAGCAGGAATCAATGCAATAACAACTACCGACATAACACGTTTCATGTCAATAGCATCGCGAATATGACTTCCTTTTGTAGTAACTGTATCAGGGACAAACAAGAATGATTCAAAAGCCTCGAAAGTAGAATGCAGTTTTTCTAACTTGCCTCCTTTTTCAAATTGAGGTTTTATTTTATCTATATAATCTCTTAATTTAGTCATTTGTTTAAATTTTATTTTCGACTTTGCTTAACGAATTACCATTAACCCATTTCTTCACGCATCAGATCCAATCCTTTACGAACGACTGACTGAACGTTTATTTTCGAAGTACAAATCACTTCAGCTAAAGCAAAATCCTCTTCATCCACTTCATAAATACCAAGATTCTCCATCAGATCGATATCCTCTATCATGATAGCTTTAATAAGTTGAACAGGCATAATATCTAAAGGAAAAACCTTTTCATACTCACCAGTCATAACATAAGCACGTTTACCACCGTGAAGGTTAGTATCGAGGCGATGTTTCTTTTTAGGAGTTAACCAAGAGATAAATGTGTGCGAAACGCTAAACTTTTTCAATCCCGGCAAAGCCCATCCAAGAAATTCAAATTCATCTCCTTCAAGAATAACTGTTACTAAAGAGTCGTAAAAAGAGATAAATCCATTGTTTTTAATTGTAGTTCCGGTAAGCACATTTCCACTAATATACCGTAGATGCCCTTCTTTCACATTTTTCTCAACCATTTCCTCGATAGAGGCTCCTATATGAGTTTTAAAATAGTGTGGTTTATTAACCTCAGCACCTGCCAAGGCAACAATTCTTTCAGAGTTATACTTTCCTTCAGAAAACAATCTACCTATTGCGATAATATCCTGTGGATAAAGATACCACACTACATCACCTTTATTAATAGGATCGACACGATTAATTTGCACACCTACGTTACCAGCCGGGTGTGGACCACTAAAATAGTGCAGTTCTACACCTTTTGAATTAAGAAAAACTTTTGAAGCACCGTCTTCGGCTTTCAAACCCAAATGAACTTTACCTTCAGTAAGTTTAGATATAGCATCCAAACCAGTTTGGAATATTTTTCCCTCACCGTGAACAATCAAGTCATTATCTTGTGCTAAAGGAGCTGAATCGAAACAAGAGATAAAAATAGCTTTCGGCTTATCATCCGGATTAGCAATAACAGAATAAGGACGCTGACGCATCATCGGCCACACTCCACTTTTCAGCATTTTTTCAATAACCTCGCCACTAGATAAGTCGTTTGGATTAGCAGCACCAAAATCTATTGCTTCAAACTTTTCGTTTGATTCAATAATTATTTCGAGTAGCTTTCGTTTAGCACCTCTATTAATTTCAGTTACAACACCACTAACAGGAGAGGTTATTTGAATATTCTCACGATGCTTATCGAAGAACAAAGGCGTTCCCACCTTTACTTCAACTCCTTCCTTAACCATTAACTTAGGGAATTTTATCCCTACAAAATCCGTCGGCTTCATGGCATACCTCTTACAAGAAATAGATTCAACAGTTTTTTCTGCCTCACCTTGAAGATGTATGTCTAAACCCTCTTTGATTTTTATTATGTCCGACATATATTTTATATAATTTATTAAATACTCTTATAATTATTGTCAAAATTAATTAATTACATATGATAATGAAATAA
>JAYEOD010000560.1:0-6563 GCA_034722575.1 Bacteroidota bacterium
TGAGATGTTAATTTCTGTTAGCTCGTTAAAATCTTGCTGTTTGAATATCTCTTTGCCTGTGATGCTGTATAGCGCCATACTCTTTTTCACTATGCCCTGCAGGTTTGTTATACCAACAGCAAAAGCACCTCCGGTTGGATTGGGGTATATTGTTATGGTTTGACTGCCTAGCTCTTCGATATAATTGCTTTCTAACGCCAAATAATCTTTCTGCTCAGTAATTTTTGTAGTACCATTCGGCTGCGACTTTAAAACAGCTGTATTTCGCGAAACTCTGTTGCCGTTATTATCGTAAGTAAAACTCACTTGTGCATTGGTGAAATGTGCGAGTGTTATGAATGCTATTGTTAATATTATATTTTTCATAATAATTGTATCTTTTGTAAAATTATTTAATCTTATTTTCTGTTTTAATTTTTAGCTTGACGCATGATTTCAGGCATTATAACTATTATTTCATTAATGAAGACTCAACAGATAACTCATCAACATTCCACCACCAACAATCTGAGCCCCAGACAACAAAAATAAAAGGATTGCTATAAAAGCATAAAATCTTTTTTTTCTTTTTGAATATTGATGTGTGATTTTAACAATATCTAAATAATGATCAGATTTGAAAAAATAATTTTTAAGATAAAAATAACTAAGAAACACTATTGGTATAATCAGCAATGCCCAAGTTAAAAGACCAACTACAGGTAAATCAAAAACACCAACAATAATCATTATTATACTGAAAAGAAAAAAAGTAATAATTCCTTCGATCATAAAAACAGTTCTCCTATGTCGATCTTTATTTTTATCCTCACGTACGGCACAATATGTAATTGCAAATAATTTGTCTAGTAGATTCATTTCTGATTCTTTTTTAAGGTTTAATAAAGTTAATATGCGAATTGTCCCAAGTATTATTAAGCCATTCATCGCCACCTGCAATTGATACAACACCATAAACTATGCCCACTCCAATCACATATGGGGTCGCAGCAGCACCCACTATTGCAATCGCACCATAACCTACAACAGAGACACAAATATTAACAATAGTTGATGTGTTCGCTGTGCCTGTCACAAAATCATATCCAACAGAAATCCCTGATAAAATATTTGTACCACGTCCAAAAAAACGACCACCTTTTGACCAAGTAGAAACTGTTGGTTGAGTTTTTCTTGCAGCATCAAAACCTCCTTGTATAATCTTTGTCATGATACCAGTTGCCCCACCGACAATATTAAAAGCATTGCTTTTCCCTCCACCAGCTGAGCCATCTGCAACAAAAGTAGCTGTAACCTCACCTGCCATAATATATTGCGTATCTTTTCTTTTAATAGGAGACCATTCACTGCTGATGAACCAAACACCGTCAACGCCATCACTTGTACCAAACTCAACAGTAACGTTAGCATCTAAAGGAAGTGCAGTGGCATTTGGCGAAACTATATTTCTATTTACATTACGCCAAGAGACTCTTTTTCCGCAAGCATTCTTGTATGTACCATCTGTAAAATCATAAGATATAGAGCCTCCTGACATCACTGTTTTGCCATCACTGAATGTTTTTGAATCGGAGTCGTATGAAAAGTAACTCCCCCTATACCAAAAACCACCCCCTTCATAGCGATTATCAGATTTCCGGTTATCTATATATGAATATCCGGTTGGATCCGTATATTTCAACGGATTATTAAGAGCGTAGCTATATCGGTTAT
This sequence comes from Bacteroidota bacterium, assembly GCA_034722575.1. GTDB lineage: Bacteria > Bacteroidota > Bacteroidia > Bacteroidales > JAIPAH01 > JAIPAH01. Next base: position 1,714 of record JAYEOD010000560.1, read on the forward strand.
AATTCTGAGAAATTTCAGGTGCTTGTATAAAAGGATCCGGGCTTAGGAATCTTGCCAAGGCAGGGTCATATACTCTGCCGTTCATATTAATTAGCCCAAAAGCATCGAGATGTTCGTGACCGGTAAATCCGCGGTCGAAAATTGAAGATGTTGGAACATTGTTATATGACCAATCATCTGGATTTCTTCTTTTACCCCAAGCATCGAAACTTAATCGTTCTACAACATTACCAACTTCATCGGTAATTGCATTAGGAGAACCTAAATAATCGGAATATACATAATACAAGGAGTCCTTATCGTCGCTACGTTTTACATAAACAGCTCCGGGAAGGAAATGTAACTCTCGCACTAAACCATCCGGATATATCTCTTTTTCGTACCCCATATCCGAATAAAATTTAGTACGTTGAACCTTACTGTTTTTTCGCATGATGGTTTTCTTCCTCTTGCGTTCAGAATCATAGATAACATCATATGAATACTCCTGCTCTTCTATTTTATTAATTTTATTAAACGAAGTATATTCAATAATTTGATCGTGAATTGGGCGTGCCCCAGAAATTGATTTTATAGAAGTAACTGCATGTGAACCTGCATTATTTTCTCCATAAACAAAAGTACCAATATTCGATTTAGTATCAATATTACCATTAGCTTTATAGCTTAAGGTCAACGATTCCATATTTAAAACGTTACAGTTTATGAGTCTGTCATTCTGATCAAATAAAAAACTTTCGTGTAGAGTTGTTGCACTAAGTTTATCTGTACGACTAGTTAAATTACCCCATGCATAATCAAACACATATTCTTGATCCATAATTTCAGGTGTAGTAAACCTTTCAGGAAAACCATATTGATCATACATATTTTTAGTTATTTTCCCATTCCCCATTCTGTATTCTTCTAATTGTCCCAGTTCATTATAACTAACAGCTTCCATTAAATAACCATTATCGGCAGATGTGCTAACATTTTGCAAGAATCCATTACTGTTATATTTTTGAGTTACTTTAACCCCTGACGGATAGGTTTTTTGATTAGGGCGACCAATACCATCGTATCCAAAAGTACTAATAAATTTTTCTCCTAAAATATCTTCAGTTTCAGAATTCAGCCTACCTAATTCATCATAAGTATATGTTTTTGAAATACCATTATAGTTTCTAACATTCGAAAGCTTCCCTAAACCATGGTCAGCAACATCATAGGTGTAATCAATAATACCTTCATGGCACTCATGTATAACCAACCTACCCATATTATCGTAAGTGTATTTTTCATGTCGCAATTTTGGATCAATTTGTTCGATAACGGATCCTATAGCGTTATATACATATTCATATTTGCCGGCATCCGGATCATCCATCACCAATTTATTACCTAACGGATCATATTCCATATGTATAGTGTCGCCGAAAGATACAATATCTTTCGGTAATCCGGAACTATAGTACGAATATTTCACAGAACCACCATTATCTGTTATCATCCTCAACTGCCCTAAAGCATCTGCTTGTTTAATGGAAAATTGATTTGTTGTTGTATTTTTTTCTGTAATAGTGCGACCGTTATAAGCATATTCCATCGTAAATTTTGGTTTATAAATACAGCTACGTCTTTGTATCTTATCATATGCAAAGGTTGTCCATATTGGATTTCCATTTTTAGCATATGGCATCGAAGTCCTGTAAATATTCATCAAATTATCATATTCAATATCACTATACCGTTTAGTACCGTCATACATATAGTCAACACCCCTTAATTTTCTGTTTAACTCATCAAAATAGATTAGTTTTTCTTCCATTCCCGACTGTCTAGTCCACGTATAATACATAGAATGTAAAGGTGCATCAGTATTGGTATCGGTTGACCATTTCAATACTGAAAGAGTAACGACATTATTAGGAGTAATAGTTTTTTTAAGTCTTCCAAATTCATCATATGAATACTCTGTAACCAAACCATTAATATCTTTATAACTTAAAGAATTACCCATTACAGGATCATAAGTATATTCTTCAGTAAAAACATTACTTTCACCCCTTTTCCATTTCTTTGTTAAAAACCTAGAGTTATAATCCGAACTGTATTCATATTCTGTTACAATTGGATCTACGGTTTGATCTTCAGGCGTATCAATTGTTTCTTTAATAACGTTTCCGAAACTATCATACTCACATGTAGTATTAACTCGAAACATTTCGTAACCTGACGGCGTTTCATTTAAAACCATTCTTAATAAAGGATTATACCCCTTATCATGTTCATAAAACACAATTTTAATATCATCCGGATTTTCAGGACTTGATTTTGTTACTGACTGTCTTTCAACTAATCCAATATTCCAATTTACAATATCCGGTTTTACATACTTAAAATCAGTAAGTATTTTATAATTAAATTCACTTTCCGGAGAATCTATATTCAAATCGTTTTCATCAATTAATACTTTTGAGCTAGTTAAGTTTCCATACTGTATGTCATTATCTGAAAAAAAGCTTTTACTTTTTATTGTACGAACAAAACTTCCATTCAAATCATATTCTTTTGTAAAAGATGCATTGGTATAAGAAAAAATTCTTTTCATTCCGAAATGTTTTACCGAATTCAAATAGGTTCTATTTACAAGCAATTGATCATTAGCATATGTGTTTGATTCGGCTAAGTACGTATTAAAAAATGTTTCGTTGTACCCATACAGCATCTCTTCTTTATAACCGGTAATAATATTTTGATGTGTTACTTTTGCAAAACCAAGAAAACCTTTTCCCCGTACATGCAATTTGGCTCCTTCATAATTGTATGCTATTGTTTTTAACCTTCCAACACCATTACTTTGCGACATATGATGACAAACATACCATGATGGTTGAAAATCAATCACATGATTACTTGCATTTCCCTGAGGTGTATAAAAAGATCCTTTAGAGAGTGTTTCGTATGCAAATCGAGTTTCGGAACCAAAAGAATTATGTATCTTTTGAATTAAGTTGCCTTGTCCGTTTTTGTGAAGAAACAAAATTTTTCGTGGATCTTCCGGAGTAGGTGGGAATTTAATAAAACAATCACTTTTCGAATCGCCATTAAAATCAAAACCACTGTAGATATTGTCATAAAAAGGAATGGCATGAGCAAATAACTCAGATTCCTTGTAAAACTCCTGACCTGTACTATAAAAAACATTATAATAAGACCCCTCAACAATATATCCTGATATTTTATTATAAATTTCCAAAATATCGTCCTTTCCATCTCCGTTATAATCAGCAATCATACATAAATTGTCACAATTACTTTCATCCGGATCGATGTTCCGTAATAAGGGAGAATCACCTCTTTTCCAACTATCTTTTCCATTAAAATATTTCATCGACCAATGAGGATTGGAATCAGTGTAAGCAAAAGTAAGGATATCTGTAATACCATCTCCATTAAAATCTCCGGTACGAACTCTGTGCCATTTAGTAGGGTATCCGGTTTCATATAACTTACTAAGACCATCACCATCATACTCATAAATACCAGTAATATTCGCTTCAGTATTAATTAAAAGGTCAGTTTTGCCATCTCCATTAAAATCACCCGTATTAATTTCATTTAATGTTTCGTCGTTGTGCTCATATACAAATAAAAATAGTTGAGTATAATTAGTATTACTCGTAGGGTCGTATTCAAATGCCCGAATGTGTGTTCCTATAGAGAGCTTTCTTATTATCAGAAATTCATTAATACCATTACCATTAAGGTCACCAAATCGAAAATAGTCATTATAAGATCCATCTGAAAACGATGGTCCATCAACAAACCCACTCCCATCAGAAAACATAAATTGGTAATAAACAACATCAGAACCTAATGACAGAACTTTTATTAAGTCGTCTTTCCCATCCCCATTTAGATCACCTCCTGATAGAAAAAACAAAAAAGACGGATCGTATTCACCCGTTTCTAAAGAACCCATTTCTACTTCTTGAAACAATGTGCCGTTAGATTGTGAATAATCTATAGTCCAATACAAATACTTTTTATCAACTAAATTTTCTTTTGTATATGTATAATAAGCGTGTAAAACATCTGTTTTGCCATCTCCATTAAAATCACCAAAGGTCAATTCAGAAGGATTTTCCTCATTCACGATGCTTGTTGTTTGCAAGTTGAAATTGCTTTGCTCAGAACCCCATTCAAATGTTGTTGGATTGAAATGCTTTACACCATCGTTACCAAAATAATCGATACTAGTTAAATGAGTAGTGTATGAATTTGGATCATATTTAAATTCATACCTATTGAACAAATCACCTCCAACCTTAATTTCAATAGACTCAAGTTTTTTATTCTGAGTTATTGCATTGCCATATAAATAATATGTATTTATATCGTTACGTTCAATATAATTAAATACTACTTTAATATTACTGTAATTAATCTCTTTTATTAATCCTAAACCGTTTTCATTATAATAAATGTACTCAATAGAATTCCCATTTCGATCAGAGATTTTATTATTATAGCAAAACATAAAATTTGGTGCGCAATCACTCCCTTCAACTCTTGTACTTGCTGTTTTTCCGTACTCATATACAAGTCCATTTTTTGAAAACACTTTAAAATAATCCGGATCGGTTAAATTATCTGAGTTAAAAGATAAAACTTTAGCGAAAATTTCATTCTCAGTATGGTATTCTGTATTATCATTACCATATCCACCATCATTGATAGCAATTAATCGCTGTCCATCTAATAAATACTTATCATTCCCATCAAAATCAACACCATCAATATATCCATCATGGTATAAAGTAGTTTTTGTTCTGCTAATAACAGATAGCCCATTAACAATCCAG